>JALOCA010000018.1 GCA_023227965.1 Lentimicrobiaceae bacterium
GGCAGCTCACTCGAAACTAATTATGGCTATCTTACCAACCGTGGATTCAACGACTGCTATGTAAATTGCAGCGGAGAGCTGGATGTAAGAGTCGAAAACGTTGGGAATGTATATTACTCAGGAAATCCGCAGCCAGTAAAATATGTTCGTACCGGAAAAGGGAAATTAGTAAAACAATAAAGTACCTAACGTGAACTAAAGTCTGTCTATGGCAAGTAGGTTTGGAGTGTCGAATGTTTAGTTTATTTAGGCACTGATTCGTTAAATTATTTTTCTGAAAACAGTTTATTATTGTTAAAATTTACCATATTTCGTTAAAAAAGTTGCAAATATCCTTTTTATATATAGATTTGTAGCTCTTTATTTTAAAAAAATAAACAACTATTATTAATTATAACAATTTACTAATCAATGAAGAAACACTTACTTTTTACCGGAATCAAAGGTTTATTGATTCCGGCTATGGCATGTATTCTGTTACTTTCCTCTTCGGTTTTTGCAACTAATGTAAAACTGATTGCCAATGGCAAAACCAAACTGGAAGTAAAAGAAAATACCTACAACACACTGAAAGTGGAAAATTCTCTTTCCAGCATCAATTTTTTTGATGTAAAAACCGAAATGGGCAATTTTACCGAACTCTCAGCCGAAGGTTACACCTTCAGCATGGAAATTGGATGCCCCAAACTACCCGTGAACCATAAACTGATAGAAATTCCTTTCGGAGCTACGGCAGACGTAAAGGTACTCAGCTATGAGGTGAAGGACTACAATCTTTCCGATCTTGGAATAAAATTCAGGCTGATGCCATACCAGGGACCCGTGTCGAAAAACACTGCCGATGTTAAACCATTTCAGTATAATGCAGCAGCTTATAGCCGTAACGGCTTTGGCGACGCTCCACTTGCCACAGTTGACATCATCGGAACTTTACGCGGTACCCGCCTTGGCAGATTGAACATTGCCCCTGTGCAGTACAACCCGGCAACTAATACTCTTCGTGTTTACTATAACATTTCTGTTCAGGTAAATTTTGCCAATGCAAATATTTCCCAAACAAAGGAAATGAAAAAAATGAACAACAACTCTTACTTTAAAGCCATTGACAAACAATTGCTGAACAGTAAGGCTGATAAAACCCGCGACACCCTTACCAAATATCCAATAAAATATGTGATTGTATCTGCTCCTATGTTTCACGATGCTCTCCAGCCTTTTATCCAATGGAAAACGAAAAAGGGCTTTACAGTAATTGAAGCTTATACCAACGACCCGGCAGTAGGAACAACTACTACCTCCATTAAAAATTATTTACAAGGTTTGTACGAAAACAGCACTCCATCCGATCCTGCTCCTACCTTTGTGTTGTTTGTAGGTGATGTAGCTCAGGTCCCTGCTTTTTCCGGTGAAACCGACTCTCATGTAACCGACCTGTACTATTGCGAATATTCAGGAGATGTTTTACCTGAAATTTACTATGGAAGATTTTCTGCCACTACTGTTGACCAATTGCAACCACAGATTGACAAAACCCTCGAATACGAACAATACCTGATGCCCGACCCAAGCTATCTGAACGAATGCGTAATGATAGCTGGTGTAGATGGATCAGGGCATTCTCCTACCTATGCTAATGGACAGATTAACTATGGAACTACCTATTATTTTAATGAGGCTCATGGACTGGCACCTCACGCCTATCTGTTTCCTCAATCAGGAAGCAGTGCGGCACAAATTATCCAGAACGTAAGCGACGGCGTTTGCTATGCCAATTATACTGCACACGGAAGTCCAAGTGGCTGGGCAGATCCTGAATTTTCCATTTCCGACATTGCCACCCTGCAAAATAATCATAAATTTGGGTTAATGGTTGGCAACTGTTGCGAAACCAGCCCTTATGATGGCGATTGTTTTGCTGAAGAACTTCTCCGGGCAAACGGCAAAGGCGCCCTTGGCTATATCGGAGGATCCAACAGTACTTACTGGGACGAAGACTACTGGTGGGGTGTTGGACACAAAGATGTTGTAACAAATCCTGTTTATGATGCAAATCACCTTGGAGCTTACGACCGTACTTTCCACGATCAGGGCGAACCTGCTACCGAATTTTATACTACCCAGGATGAAATGATTTTTGCAGGAAATTTGGCTGTTACAGAATCAGGTTCTGACCTAGTCGAATACTACTGGGAAATCTACTGCCTGATGGGCGACCCCTCACTCTCAGTTTATTTTTCCCAACCCGATGCAATGAACATTACTTACCAGGGATTGATGCCATTGGCTTCCACTACCTTTACCGTAAATGCCGAACCTTATGCCTATGTTGCTATTTCTAAAGACGGAGTTCTTTATGGCACTGCTCAGGTTGGCGAAAGTGGAATCGTGGATGTACCCCTTACTCCCATTACAGTTCCCGGCACAGCCGACATAGTGGTAACCAAACAAAACCGTCAACCATTTATTGGGACTGTAACAGTTGCCTCACCCGACGGACCTTATGTATTGTACAATGAATATGCCATTGACGATGCCAGCGGAAACAACAATCAACTTGCCGACTATGGCGAAAACATCATGCTGAATTTGACTTTGGAAAACGTTGGTAACGGCAATGCTACAAACGTTTCTGCAACCCTTGCTTCCACCGATGAATATGTAACTATTACGGATGACAACGCAAACTGGGGCGATATTGCCAGCCAGCAAACCTCAACACAAAACGGAGCCTTTGCCGTTACTGTAAGCGAAAACTGCCCCGACCAGCATAATACCACATTTGACATTACCGTTACCGACGGTACCGAAAGCTGGGTTTCTCACTTCAGCATGAAACTGCATGCCCCTGTTCTAGGTGCAGGAAGTCTTGCCATTGCCGATCCTTCAGGAAATAATAACGGAAGATTAGACCCGGGTGAAACTGCCGATCTTTCCATGATAGTTGCCAATTCGGGAAGCAGCGACATCAGCAATTTAACCGCTACACTTACTTCCACAAGCAGTTACGTTACTGTTAACAATGGCACTTCAAATATTGCTTCCATACCACAGGGTGGAAATGCTACTCCGGTATTCAATGTTTCGGTAAATGCAGAAACACCAATCGGAACCGTAATTGATTTTTCACTTACAGTTACCAATGGAAACATTTCATACAATAAAACTTATTATACTCCAGCAGGCCTTATCCTTGAAGATTGGGAAAGCGGAGACTTCAGTAACTATCCATGGACATTCCTGGGAACTCCATGGACAGTAGCAAATACAGGTGCTTATGAAGGAAGTTATACCGCTGTTTCCGGTGATGTTGACGATAACGAAGGCTCTGAAATGATACTAAATTATACCGTAGCCGCCGACGACAGCATTTCATTTTATTACAAGGTATCTTCCGAACCTGATTATGATTATCTGCAATTCTATATTGATGATACACAAATTGCAGAATGGAGTGGTGAAGTTAGCTGGTCGAGAGCAATTTATCCTGTAACAGCAGGAGCACATACTTTCAAATGGTATTATTCAAAAGATGTTTCGCAAAGCAATGGCAGCGATTGCGGATGGGTAGATTATATCATCCTGCCTCCTCCTGTAAATACTGCCCCAACTGCTTATGCCGGTCAGGATGCTACAATATGCGAAGGCGAAACCTACCAGCTTAATGGTGCTGCTACCAATTTTGCTTCAGTTTTATGGACAACTTCAGGAAGCGGTAGTTTTGATGACTCTGGTATTTTAAATCCTGTTTATACTCCCAGCCAGGCTGATATTGATGCTGGTGGAATTGTTCTTACTCTTAGTGTAACAGGAAATGGAAAATCAAGCGCAACCGACAATCTAACGCTTACTATCAATAAAACTGCAACTGCCGGTGCAGGTACCGACATAACTATATGTTCAGGGAATACCGTGCTTATCAATGATGCGGTTGCCTCCAACTATTCTACCATCGAATGGACAACTTCCGGAACAGGTACATTTGATAATGCTACTATTCTGAATCCGACTTATACCCCAAGTGCAGAAGATATTACTGCCGGAACAGTAACACTTAATCTTACAGCAAACGGTTTTGGTGATTGCGGAAATGCCACTGATGATATGCTAATTACTATTAATCAGCTTCCTTCTGCTACTATAAATGGTAATGCCGATATTTGTACAGGTGAATCGGCTGAATTGCAGATAGCACTTACGGGTTCAGCTCCATGGTCGGTGATTACTTCCGATGATCAAACATTAATCATTACTGAATCTCCCTACACATGGACTGTTACACCTACTTCCAATACTTTGTTTTCACTTGTAAGTGTAAATGATAATTATTGCGAAGGAACAGTTTCGGGGGAAGCAACTGTAAATGTAAAATCAATACCCGAAGTTCCTGCTATGCCTGCTAATGCTGTATTAACTGATTCATTGGATTTGGTTTATAATACTACCCTCGATTATTCTATAAATGAAGTTACGGATGCCACAAGTTACGAATGGATGATTGAACCTGCCAGTGCAGGAACAATAACTCAACAGGATTTAACGGCTACTGTTACCTGGAACCAGGATTTCCGTGGAATATCAGCAGTAAGTGTTAAAGCCATAAACGATTGCGGCGAAAGTGCTTTTTCCGATGCCAAAGAAGTAAAAATCTATTCTACTACTGGTATTAATAATCCTTCTGCTATGATAGGTGTAAATATTTATCCGAATCCCAATAATGGTGAATTCAAATTAAATATCTATTCAAATGAATTACAAATTGCAGATATTCGACTTGTTAATACTTCCGGTAATATAGTATTTGAGCAAAAAAATGTTACAATCACCACAAACTTTTCACAACAATTAAATTTGAACAACCTGAAACAAGGTGTTTATTATTTAATGATTGAAAATTCTTCTATAAGAGCTGTGCGGAAAATGATTGTATATTAAAATATTGGTTTTCATCTTTAAACCCTCTGCACTTGCTACAGAGGGTTTTTTATTTCTATCAATTAAATAATTTTATCCGGGTTACCGGATTATTAGACATATCTTTTTTAAAAATATTTTTTTTCGTTATAAATAAAATACCTTTTCATTATAATTTATTTCTATTGAGAGAAATACATAATTTAAAGTAAAATTTGGAAAACCGGAAAAAAGCATTACTTTTGCGGGCTCAAACAGAAACAAGAATATAAAAGATATACTGCGGGGTGGAGCAGAGGCAGCTCGTTGGGCTCATAACCCAAAGGTCGTAGGTTCGAATCCTGCCCCCGCTACTAAAAAAGGCTACTGAGTTTCAGTAGCCTTTTATGCATTAATCTTCGCTCCATGAATCATAAAGCAGGTTTTATCAGCATTTTAGGCAGTCCAAACGTAGGGAAGTCAACCCTGATGAACGCTTTAGTAGGCGAAAAACTGTCTATCATCACCTCTAAAGCACAAACCACACGCCACCGGATTATGGGTATAGTAAATGGCGATGATTTTCAAATAGTGTATTCCGATACACCAGGCATTATCACTCCTCATTATCTTTTGCACAAAGCAATGATGAAATTCATTGACAAAGCAATGGAAGATTCCGACCTGTTTTTGCTGGTAACCGAAATGCACGAAGACTTTCCGCATCAGGACTTTCTCGAAAAACTAAAAAGCCTTAGCATTCCGGTGATAGTTCTGATAAACAAAATTGACCTTTCCGACCCTGCCGGGGTAGAAAAAAAGTTTACAGAATGGCATGAAAAACTTCCCCAAGCCGACATCATACCCGTTTCGGCTCTTTATAAAGCAAATCTGGAAAAAGTACTCGAAATAATCCTCGAAAAACTCCCTGAAAATCCACCTTTTTTTCCTAAAGATGAACTTACCGACCGCAGTATGCGCTTTTTCGTTTCGGAGATGATACGCGAAAAAATACTCCTGCTTTACAAAAAAGAGATACCCTATTGCACCGAAATAGCAATTGATTCATTTAAAGAAGAAGAAAAAATAACCCGGATTTCGGCTACCATTTTCGTAGCCCGTGATTCGCAAAAACCTATTTTGATAGGGCACCAGGGCAATGCCATCAAAAAATTGGGAACAGAAGCCCGTAAAGAAATTGAAGCCTTCCTCGAAAAACATATCTTTCTCGAACTAAGTGTGAAAGTAAATAAAGACTGGCGCGACAGCGAACGCGAACTGAAACGCTTCGGTTACGAAAGTTAGTATCTTTGTTTGTAAATACCCGTAAACAAATAAGTTTCCATTACAATAATTTGTGAAAATCAACACATGAGCAATATAGTAGCCATAGTAGGACGACCCAACGTTGGGAAATCCACCCTTTTTAATCGCCTTACGGGTAGCCGCGAAGCAATTGTTGACCCTACCAGTGGTGTAACACGCGACCGGCATTACGGAAAATCGGACTGGAATGGCATAGATTTTTCGGTGATAGATACCGGGGGATACATCACCGATTCCGACGATATCTTTGAAGAAGAAATCAGCAAACAAGTGCAGCTTGCCATAGATGAAGCCGACATCATTCTTTTCATGGTTGACGTAAGAGAAGGGCTCACCGCTATGGATGAAGATGTTGCCCACTTAATCCGTAAAAGCAAGAAAAAAGCCTTCCTCGTTGCCAACAAAGTTGATACTCCTGAACGTATCAACGACGCAGGCGAATTTTACCGGTTGGGTCTTGGAAATGTATTTTGTATATCTGCAGCCACTGGTAGTGGCACCGGCGATTTGCTTGACGAAGTGGTGAAAGAATTTTCAGCCCTTCCCCCCGGAGAAGAAACAAACCTGCCCCGTATTGCTTTTGTAGGAAAGCCCAACGTAGGCAAATCCTCCATGATAAATGCATTGCTGGGTAACGAACGCAACATTGTAACACCCATACCCGGAACAACCCGCGATGCTGTTTTTACACGCTACAATGGCTTTGGCTTCGACTTTATGATGGTAGATACCGCAGGGATACGCAAAAAAGGAAAAGTACACGAAAACATCGAATTTTATTCGGTGATGCGCTCGGTTCGTACTATCGAAAACAGCGACGTCTGCATTTTGATGACCGATGCCATTTCGGGTTTCGAGGCACAGGACCTCAATATTTTCAGCCTTATCCAGCGAAACCACAAGGGAGTGGTAATAGTAGTAAACAAATGGGATTTGATAGAAAAGGAAACCAACACTCACAAGTCATTCGAAGAATATATCCGCAGCCGGATAGCTCCCTTCAGCGATGTACCCATTGTTTTTACTTCCGTACTTAACAAACAGCGTATCCACAAAACGCTCGAAACGGCACTGAAAGTACATGAAAACCGCAGCAGGAAAATCAGCACTTCGCAGCTTAACGAATTACTGCTCCCGATAGTGCACGACACGCCCCCACCCATAAACAAGGGAAAAATGATTAAGGTAAAATACATTACTCAACTACCTACTTACTACCCTTCTTTCGTGTTTTTCTGCAACCTGCCGCAATACATCAAAGATCCCTATAAACGTTTTATCGAAAACCAGCTTCGCAAGCAGTTTGATTTTACAGGAGTGCCCCTGGAAATTTATTTCCGGAAAAAATAATTCTGATGCACGTTTTTTCAAAATGGACAATTTTTCACAGAAACCGGCAATGAAACACTATAATTAATAATACTTTTGCCCTGAAGATGGAAAACACTGTACGCATTGACAAATGGTTATGGGCTGTTCGGATTTACAAAACACGCAACCAGGCTACGGAAGCCTGCAAGGCAGGAAAAGTGAAATGGGAAGAACAAAACTGCAAACCTTCGCACGAAGTAAAACCTGGGGAAATATATACTGTACAAATTACTCCGCTAACAAAAACCATACGAGTGCTGGCATTGCTGACTAACAGAGTGGGTGCAAAATTAGTACCAGAATACCTGGAAGACCTTACACCCCAGGCAGAATACGACAAGCTGAAATTGCCTAAGGAAACATTTTTTGTCCTTCGCGACCCGCGAACTGGCAGGCCTACCAAAAAAGAAAGAAGGGATATTGAAAAGCTTTCTTCCGGGTTGTAAATAATGCTTCACCCCTAAACACATAGTTTTTATTTTTTACTTTCCGGATAAAAATCATACACATAAATGTAGTTACGCATATATTTACTGTCCTGCATGTCGTGTTCTTTAGAAGCAGATAAAAGATTTTTGCTCCCATAACTGAAAACGTCAGTCCACAACAGGTTTCCTAACCTTGCCAGGCTGACTTCGATAAGATTGTTTTGTGCATCAAAGAAGTAAACATAGGTATTTATCAACACCCAATCCTCTTCAAACCATTTAAACACCAGGCGTTTATTTATATTATTCATGACATCGTAACTATAATTGGTCATATTCTGCAGGCTGCTGTCGCCTGAATAAGAATAACTTTCAATCAGAAATCTCTTTTCGTTATATTTAAAGGAAGAAATCAGTGAAATACTTCCATCAGATGCAAACTGGACAGTTTTTTCTTTCAAACCCGTTTCGTCATATGAATACTCAGTGTAATAAGTTTCCGTGGTGTCGGCTAAGGCAAAAGTGGTGCGTTCGCTTGTTAGCCGCATCGTATTGTCGTAAATGAATTGAGTTTCCGATTCTGTATTTCCCTTGTCAGAATATATTGTTTTTTTGATAATATTTCCCTTAGCGTCGAAAAACCATTCCTTTGCCACATTTTTATCTGCACTGTTTATGGCTTTAACACTCCTGATATGATTTTTTAATATCTTGTTTCGTTCGGAAACCGGATTGAAACTGCTATCATCATAAGGGTTTACCTGCTGGGCATAGCCGTGCAATACCGGCAAAAATAAAATCATTGTTAAAACTATAAATAACCGCATCCTGTTCTCAATATAGAGAAAAGTGTTTGTCCGGGAGAAAATATTTTCCATGATACTGATTTTTCTATTGCAGAAATAACAAGAGTGCACACATAAAATAAATTACTATCAGGTATGTACCTCCCTGAGTTTGCTGTGTTTGTTTCCATAGGTAAAATACAAAACCAGTCCAATGGCAAGCCAAATCAGGAAACGCAGCCAATTGGTAATTCCAAGCTCCGACATCAGGTAAAGGTTAGTAAGTAAGCCCAGCATTGGAATCAGAGAAAAGGATTTTATCACAGCAAAAATGGTTAAAACAAGAGCAATACAAAAATACATTAAAGTTGGTATTTTATGTTTAATGCTGCTCCAGGTAAAAAATGTATCGCTTTGGTTTTGATTAAAGGCAAAATATTTTCGGATACCTTCTTCATTTACAGAAAACAAAATGACCATAGTGATAATCCACAACAATGGCAGCCAAAAGCGGCTGCTAATATAAGGAACATGAAAACTCCCTTTGTATTTATTGGAATGGTCAGGGCTATCCATTAGTAAAACTCCACCTGAAACCAAAACGAATGCGAACAAAGTTCCAATGCTGGTAAGGTCAGTAACTTCGGTAAGATTAAGAAAAAGAGAGGGAACGGCAACCAAAATTCCGGCAATCACGGTAGAAAAAGCAGGAGTTCGGAAACGCGGATGCAACCTCGAAAAACGTTTGGGGAGCAATCCGTCGCGACTCATGCTCATCCAAATCCTGGGTTGCCCCACCTGGAACACAAGTAACACGCTTGCCATTGCTATAATGGCACTTACAGCTATTACTCCCGAAAGTTTTGTAAGATGAAGTTTTGAGAAAGCATAAGCCAGAGGATCGCCAACACCCAGTTCGCTGTAATGCACCATGCCTGTAAGTACCAGGCTGATGAGTACATATAAAACAGTGGTGATGCCAAGTGAAAGTATCATTGCCTTAGGCAAATCCTTACGTGGATTTTTACATTCCTCGGCAGTGGTTGAGATGGCATCAAAGCCAATGTAAGCAAAGAAAACTCCGGCAACTCCTTTCAACACACCACCTATGCCGTTTGGGGCAAAAGGGCTCCAGTTTTCGGCTTTCACATAAAAACAACCCACACCGATAATCATTAGCAAAACGGCAAGTTTCAATGCTACCATTAGGTTGCTGGCAACCTTGGTTTCATAAATCCCGATGTAAACCAGGGTAGAAATACAAACCACGATAGAAAAAGCGGGTAGATCGGCAATGATGCGTATTCCACCAATTACCGGAGCTTCGGTCCAGGCATGCCATGCTTCCTGAAGTGCAAACGACAATTCGTTGAATGGTATTCCTTTTGACATTTCCTGCAGGGTTTGGTGATATCCTCTCGAGGCAGTAAGAAAATCAACTGTAAAATATTCAGGGATATGAATACCCAGTCCGCTGGTTAAACCGGTGAAATAGTCGGACCAGGAAATTGCAACGGCAATGTTTCCCACTGCATATTCCATTATTAAATCCCAGCCTATAATCCAGGCTATCAGCTCCCCGAAGCTAGCATAGGCATAGGTGTAAGCACTTCCGCTGATGGGAATCACCGACGAAAATTGCGCATAACACAATGCCGAAAAGCCACAGGCAATGGCAGTAAAAACAAAAAGCAGCGAAACTGCGGGTCCACCATGGGCTGCAGCAGTGCCGATGGTACTAAAAATTCCGGCTCCCACTACGGCAGCTATTCCCATCGCAGTAAGGTCCCTTACGTTAAGATTACGCCGCAAACCGGTATCCCTGCCTTTTTCTTCCTGTGCATCATGCAGGATACGGTCTATGGTTTTTCTGCGAAAAAGTTCTCTGGCAGACATGCACTGGTAATTTCGGCTAAAATATCATGTTTTTATTAATTTTAACCAACACACGGATTTTTATCCCGAAAATAATTCAGAAAACCTTCCTATCCATTAAAAAACCATTCCTGATAGGTACTCCTGCCAAAGGCTTATACCCTGAAACGGTAGGATAATTTAATAAGGAAGATATTGTAAGGATATATTCTGAAGACATCCTTCATATCGCTGTCGAAGGCAAAATTGCCATTACTCCATGAATCGCTGCGGTTTTGCGACCAAACCAGAAAGAGGGTTGAACCGGGAATGTATTCCCAACGGATTACGAGATTAGATAAAAAATCAAGAGCCTTGAAATCGGGTTTATCGAATGTATAGTCAGTGGTACGGTATTTTCAATTCTGCTATCCAGCCCAGACTGTCTACCGTAGTTTTTACATACCAGATGGGGTCGAAGGTCATATCTTTCTTCCTTACCATATTGAACATTGTCAATATATTGAATTTCTGATTTATTGATATTATACGAAGGAGAAAGGCTAAACCTGAGAGCATCCACAGGGCGATAACTGATGCCGATGCCGAAATCGTAATTATGAGTCCAGTCGTCGAAATCAAAGTAAGCAGAGTTATTAAAATCGAAGGTAAGTTTTTTACGACTATCGGTAGAAACCGACCACCAATAGTTCCATCCACCCGGTACATACATTGACGGTCCTCCCCTCAGGATGGAGTTATCACGGTTGTTCCCGTCAATATTTACACCCCCGTTTGCCCACCAATAATTGGTAAACTGAGAACCTAAATTAACATTTCCGCCATAATAGGTATTGTATCCGCCAAAATCCCAACCTGTCCATTGGTTAAAGTTAAGGTTTATCTGGCGGAAAATGCTGAAAGGAGTGTACTGAGTATGAAATATTGCCATCAGCAGAGAGATCATATTATGATCCTGAATCAGGCAAGTTTTATCTACATTATTATTACGTTGGAGCATCAGGAAACAGGGTAATGGACGAAGAATATACCCCGCTATAAATTTCTTTTTCCTTAATCATAAAAAAGCCGCTCTTTACCGGGCGGCTTTTTTTATTCTTCTGCCTTTGGCTTGTTTTCGCTTTTCCGCTTTACTTTTCTTCCATGATACAGAATGTAAATTTTTCGGTGTGCTTCATCTTCGGCAAATGCAAGCTTGGCAGCCCTGCATATAGGAGCTATGGTATCGTAAAGCGCATTAAGGGCAGCAACCCGGTGCTGTGTATCGCTTAGCCTGATTTTTTTCCCTTGTTCCTGCAGAGTGCTTTCACCGCTAAGGTTTTGATTTATCACTTCGAGATCCGTTATGAGTGTAGCTTTCATCCCTGCCTGCAACATTACCTCCCGGTATTTTTTTATGGTAAGAATAAGCTGCGTTAAAAAAGGCATCATCAGTAGCTGGCTGGCACGTACTTTCCCATAGTCCGAAGCCCCAAACTCATTCCATATGGCAGGTTGTCCGGGGAATGCTTTGGTAAAATAAAATTTTGCAGTGCCATACAGCCTTCGGGCTTCTGCCATCATGCTGTTAATATTGGTAGTCTTTAATTTGGTTTCACATACAACAATCTCATCTAATCCTTTTTCTTTTATATTTTTTATTTGTTCTTCGGCAAAAGTTAGATAATTTTCGTTGAGAGAAGGGTCTATATCCTTTATAGCATCTATATCCTCTTTAAATTTTGAAATAATAGAGTCGGCTTTAAATCTGAAGTGAATATCTTTTATGTTATATTTTCTATGAAGACGTTTTGTTTGTTTATTTTTCATGATTCATTGGTATTAAAAAGATTTTTATAGTTAAGAATTGTTTTTTTATATATAAAACAATAATAATCTGATATTGTTCAATAGATAATTAGATTTATATTAATAAATTAATAAATATATTAATAAATATTAAATATAAGATATTGATTATTATATAATAAAAAATAATCAATAGTCATTAATTAATATATTTATGCCAAGAATAAATATTTTGTAAATAGTTGTATAATGATCAATAAATATTGCCTTAAAAATAAAATATTATTTCAGATTATTAAAAATAGATGTCGAAATTATAAAATAATAAGACGTATGAATAGAAAAATTAATCAAATAGTATAAAAATACTATTGTATGATTAAAAATTAATAATATATGTGTGGAACAAATATTTGTAATGAACTAAATGATATTTGTAATGTCGGAAAATGAATGAATCTATCTTCGGTTTGTATTGGTATTATTCTTATGGTTATTTCATTATTTTAATACCATCCAATTGCAACTTCATTTTATCGCGCAACATTGTAAAACTGTCGAAGCATTCTTTTTTAACAGGTTTGCCCGGCGGAGAATCCATTTTTATAGGGTTAATAGCGCTTCCGCTTTTGTAAACCCTAAAATCGAGATGCGAACCTGTTGACAAACCCGAACTGCCGACATAGCCAATCACCTGCCCCTGCGATATATGTGTGCCGCGACTTATTCCGGCTGCAAACTTCGACAAATGCATGTAAGAGGTGGTGTAAACGGCATTATGACGTATTTTAATGAGCCGGCCAGCACCGCCTGCAAAACCGGCACTTACAACGGTTCCACTGCCTATACTGTAAACGGGTGTGCCTCTCGGGGCAGCATAATCCACGCCAAGATGCGGGCGGTATATTTTAAGAATAGGATGTCTGCGACTGTAAGAAAAACCGGAACTTATACGCGAAAATTTCAACGGGGCTTTCAGGAATGCACGCTTCATGCTGTTGCCTTTTTCGTCGAAATAATCTCCTTTATCATCCTGCTGGAAATAGAATGCATAATAGGGTTTCCCGTTGTGTAGAAACCATGCTGAAAGTATTTTATCAACTCCTATAGTTTCCTTGTCAACAGACAGTTCTTCGTAAACCACTTTAAACTGGTCGCCTTCCTGTATGCCGTAAAAGTCAATAGTCCATGCAAACACTTCGGAGAGGTTAACTATCAGTCCGGGGTCGGCTCCGGCACTGCTCATTGCATTCCATAGCGAGGAAGTAATGGTTCCGGATATTTTTTTACAATGTTTTTCTACGTTGCGTTCAACAAAATGAAAATGCATCGAATCGCGGAAATCGTAAGCAAGGTATGAAGTATCAGAATTTTCATAAATAAAATAATGTACTTTTTTCAGGCTGTCTTTGCTTGTAAATATAGTATAAGGTTTGCCGGCTCTTAGTTTCCGGAAATCAAAAACGGTGTCTGATTTTTTCAGGATTTCGTTGATGGTACTCCCATCAACGCCATATTTGCCAAGCAACTGCGAAAGATTCTCACCGCTTTTAACCACATCTTTTACCACTATAAGCGAGTCAACCACTATTCCGTATTCGGTTTTTTCGGCTACAATAATTTTTTCTTCTTCAAGGGTTTTTACAGGAATAAAAAAGAAATCAATGATTATGTATGCTATACCTGATATTACAAAAAGAATAAAAATATTGGTTAAACGACGTTTCCACTTCATTTGCAGGTAATTTTAATAAATAATGAAAAGAATTAGCGTAATTATTCCGCTATAAAAAAGAGGGTTGATAAAATTAGGAGTTTTCCAATGCAAATTTTCTTCCTGCAATAAATGCGTCGAGGTTGAGTTGTACCATTTCTTCTCCTTTTTTCCCAAAAATTGTCCGAATGGCATTCTCTATCCTTTCAACCGGTATTTCGAGGAATGGCGACGCAGCACCCAAAATAACAATATTTGCTGCTTTTACCGAACCGATTTGTGTAGCAACGGCATCAGCATCTAAAGCAATGTGCCTTGGAAAAGATTTTATTTCCTGGATAATTTTATCCATTTCGGGATAGTTGGGAATGTTTACAAAGGGTTGAGTATTCGTAATCAGCCAACCCTGTGAGCAAAGCATTGGTACATACCGCAGCGATTCCATGGGCTCCACTGAGATTATCATATCGGCTTTTCCGCAGGGAATAAGGTCAGAAGCTATTTCTTTATCCGAAAGCCTTAGGTTCGACTGTACATCGCCGCCGCGCTGGCTCATACCGTGCACTTCTGCCTGTTTAAGGTACAAGCCCGATTCAAGGGCTGCATATCCTATTACTGCTGCAATGGAAAGTATCCCCTGACCGCCTACACCGGCAAGAATTATATCTTTTTTCATTCGTTATTATTTATTTGTTATTAGTCTTATTTTTCTCTAACCCCTTCTATTCTCCGGCAAACATCTGGTCTCTTTGGCTTGCTCCGCACATCTCTGTATCAGGAGGGTAAACTATTTCTTTTCCTTGAATTTGTCACGCATACGTTTGTTAAGCGTTTGGATACATTCTCGACGGGGAATAACCACCGAAATACCTTTGTAAGCCAGTTCTTCCCTGAAAATAGCGGTATTTTCATCATGCTTGTTATGCAAAGGCTTTAGTACCCTGATGTGTTCGGGCTCGACGCCTACTCCTTTGCAGATGTCTTCAACTTTACCGAGTGCAGCCGAAGGCTGCCCCCCAGTCATTGCTGTAGTTGAATTATCAAGAATTACTATAGTAATAGGGCTTTTCTGGTTAACAGCATCAAGCAGCCCGGTAATTCCGGAATGTGTGAAGGTAGAATCGCCAATAACCGCAACGGCAGGAAACAAGCCGGCATCGGCAGCACCTTTTGCCATTGTGATGGAAGCACCCATGTCAACACAACTGTTTACGGCTTCCAGAGGAGGAAGTGCCGCCAGGGTATAACAACCAATATCGCTGAAAATATTGCCTTTGGTTTCATATTCACCTAATGCGGTTTTTAAAGCCTGGAAAGAATCGGTATGCGGGCATCCTTTGCACAATGAAGGGGGACGTGCTACAACTAATCCGGAAACCTTTATTTCAGGAGTATCTTCCATTCCAAGAGTTTTTGCAACAAGGTTGGGATTCAATTCACCATCAAGTGGCAGAGTTCCATCAAGCCTTCCTTTTATTATTTTTCCCCAGCCTAAATAGCCTTTTAATGCTTCTTCAACAACAGGATACCCCTCTTCAAGAATAAGCAGGCTTTCGCATTCGGAAGCTATTTTTTCCACCAATTTCCGGGGCAGAGGATATTGATCAATCTTAAGCACAGGATACGGAACTTTCCGCCCGGGATAGTTTTCCATCAGATAATTGTAGGCAATCCCACAACTGATAATACCCATAGTTTTGTCGTCCCCATCAATGTAAGTATTGAATCCTGAGGTTTCCGATGCCTTTTCGAAGGCTTGCTGTTGTTGCAGCAATACTTTGTATTGTTTGCGGGCGATGGCAGGCAGCAACACAAACTGGCGGAGGTTTTTGGGTAACGAAAGCAGGTTTTGGCTCTTCTCTTTTTTGCGAACTACGCCCGAACGGGAATGTGCCATACGGGTAGTTATCCTGAACATTACCGGAATTTTAAATTGTTCTGAAAGGTCGAAACCATAGTGTACCATGTCGTAGGCTTCCTGCTGGTTGGAGGGTTCCAGCACGGGAATCATGGCAAATTTCCCGTAAAAACGTGAATCCTGCTCATTTTGCGATGAATGCATTGAAGGGTCGTCGGCAGAAACTATAATGAGACCTCCGTTAGCGCCGGTTATAGCTGAATTAATAAACGGATCGGCAGCAACATTTAAACCTACATGTTTCATGCAAACCATAGCCCTTTTTCCGGCATAGCTCATGCCAAGAGCTGCTTCCATGGCTGTTTTTTCGTTTACAGCCCATGTATAATGGATATTTAATTCCCGTGCCTGTTTTGAATGAGAAACATATTCGGTAATTTCTGTTGAAGGAGTTCCGGGGTAGGCATAAATACCTGACATTCCCGCATCAATAGCTCCCTGGGCAATGGCTTCGTCGCCAAGCAACATGAGTTTTTGCATCTTATATTTTGATTTTATGTAAGTTAAAAAATAAAAAAAGTGGGTCGTATGACCCACAAAGCTATAAAAATATTTTTGAATTAAAAGAAAGGGAAGTGAATAAAACTATGGAAACCTGTTTTGTGAATGCATTTATAGTTTCCTCTTAGTTTCTATTTCTTCGTATCCTTCTACGATGTCGCCAACTCTGATATCATTGAAGTTGTTAATGCTCAGCCCACACTCCTGGCCAACAACGGCTTCTTTTACATCGTCTTTAAATCGTTTCAATGAGCTCAGCAGTCCCGAAAGAGTAACAATACCATCGCGTATCAGTCGTATTTTGGTATTACGGGTTATTTTTCCGTCTAACACCATACATCCGGCAACTGTACCCACTTTTGTAATTTTGAATACTTCACGTACTTCCACATTGCAGGTAATTTTTTCTTCAATTTCGGGAGAAAGCATACCTTCAATGGCATCTTTAATTTCGTTGATCGCATTGTAAATAATAGAATACAAACGAATATCAATTTGTTCCTGTTCTGCCAGTTTGCGTGCATTTACCGAAGGACGAACCTGGAATGCAACGATAATAGCATTGGAAGCAGAAGCGAGTAGGACATCTGATTCGGTTACTGCTCCTACAGATTTGTGGATAATATTTACCTGTACCTGGGGGTTTGAAAGCTTAAGTAAGGAGTCGGATAAGGCTTCAATCGAACCATCCACATCACCTTTTACAATAATATTCAGTTCTTTAAAATCTCCAATGGCAATACGGCGGCCAATTTCGTCTAAGGTTATATGTTTTTGTGTTCGTAAACCCTGTTCACGTTGCAATTGTTGACGTTTCACTGCAATATTTTTTGCTTCGCGTTCGTCAGTCATCACGTTGAAGGTATCTCCGGCTTGGGGAGCGCCGTTCAAACCAAGCAGCAGTAAAGGTGTAGCAGGACCGGCAACTTTTATTTGCTGATTACGTTCGTTAAACATCGCTTTTACTTTCCCCATGGTGGATCCAGCCAAAACAAAATCCCCTACTTTAAGGCTGCCGTTTTGTACAAGAATCTTCGCCACGTAGCCTTTTCCTTTGTCGAGTGAAGATTCGATAACGGTTCCAAAAGCAGGGCGTTTACTATTGGCTCTCAGGTCAAGCATTTCTGCTTCGAGGAGCACTTTTTCCAATAAAAGGTCAACGTTTATTCCTTTTTTTGCCGAAATTTCCTGACTTTGGTATTTTCCACCCCAGTCTTCTACCAGAATATTGATTTTTGAAAGTTCTTCCTTAATTTTTTCAGGATTGGCATTGGGTTTATCTATTTTATTGATAGCAAATACTATGGGAACGCCTGCGGCATGTGCATGGTTGATGGCTTCTACGGTTTGCGGCATCACGGTATCATCGGCAGCAACCACAATGATTGCCACATCAGTTATTTTTGCACCACGTGCACGCATGGCGGTAAAAGCTTCGTGTCCGGGGGTATCGAGGAAAGTGATTTTTTTTCCATTGCTAAGTTTCACCTCGTAAGCTCCGATATGTTGTGTAATTCCACCGGCTTCGCCGGCAATGACGTTTGCATTTCGGATGTAGTCAAGCAATGATGTTTTACCATGGTCAACATGCCCCATAACGGTAGCAATCGGGGCTCTTGGGGATAAGTCTTCCGGGCTGTCTGGCTCTTCTACTTCCCTGATAGCCTCCTGCACTTCAACACTTACGAACTCAACTTTATATCCGAACTCGTCAGCAACGAGAACCAGTGTTTCGGCATCAAGGCGTTGATTGATGGAAACAAACATATCGAGAGACATAAATGTTGAAATAACTTGGTTTACAGAAACATTCATCATTGTTGCCAGTTCGTTTGCAGTAACAAACTCTGTAACTTTCAAAATATTTTTGTCTTCTTCGTGCTTAATTTGTTCTTCAAGCATCTGCTGACTGATATGCGCTCTTTTTTCACGGCGGTATTTGGAAGTTTTGGATTTACCTGTTCCGCTTAGTCTTTGCAGTGTTTCTTTTATCTGGCGTTGAATTTCCTCATCGGAAATTTCCGGTTTAATAATGTCGCGTTTTCCTTTTTTATCTCTGACTTTTCCTTTTCCCTTGTCGGGTTTTGCAGTTTCTGGTGGAGGAGAAACAACAGCTTCTCCTTGTTTTTTAATGCGTTTCCTTTTTTTCTTTTTAGATTTGAGGATTTCGTCAGAAGAGGAAGCAACCGGTTTTTTGGGTTCGGGTTTTTTAGGTTCGGGAAGTTTCATAGAACCCAGAATAGTGGGTCCTTCCAATTTACGAACTTCTGTTTTTATAAAATTATAAGGTTTTCCTTCGGGTATTTCTGCATCAGGAACGTCTGTTTCTTTTTCGGGAATTTTAATTTCGATGGGCGTTTCTTCCTGAGCAACAACTTCTTCCAAAACTTCAGCCGGTGGCATGATAGCAGGAGTGTCTTCTGGCAATGGGGTATCGCCTTTTTGTTTTTTCTCTTTTTGAGGTTCTGGCTTCTTTTTCTTTGTTTCTTTTGTTTTGGCTTTGGGCTTCTTTTCAAAAGATTCAATATCAATTTTCCCCAAAATTTTTATCTGGGAATCTCTAACTACCTCTATGGCAGGTTCTTCCTTGACTGTCTCCTGCTTTAATGGCTGGGGCTCCGGTGGAGTTTCTGCAACAGGCTCAGCAATTATTTCGGTAATTGTAGTTTTAGGAGGTTCTTCTGTTTTTTCGTCCAGGACTAAGGCTTGTGATTTTTCGGGTAAAGGAACAACGCTAACTTCAGGGGCAGGTTTTTCCGGCTTCTTTACCTCGCGTTGTTTGTCAGCTTGTTCAAAAATGGAAGTACGAACAGTAATTTCTTCTGTTTCCTTTTCCCATTCATATTCATCGCTATAACGACTTTTTTTGTCATCGAGTGAAAGTGTTTCGTGGTGTGCACCTATTTCAATTTTTTTGGCAAGTTCTTTTTCTGATTTATCTTTCTGGTATTCTTTTGCCAGAAGGTCATACATCTCGGGGGTAATCTTGGTATTTGGGTTATGATCAAGTTTAAAACCCTTTTTGCCAAGGAATTCAAGTATGGTAGGTAGCCCCACGTTAAATTCTTTTGCCGCCTTTGATAATCTCATTATTTTACTGACTTCTTCCATGCTTAATGTGTAGATATTGCTGAAATGCTTGCCTTTAATTTTTTGCAAAGGTATGATTATTCTTATTCAAATTCTGATTTAAGAATTCTGATTACTTCGCGGATAGTTTCTTCTTCCAAGTCTGTACGTTTTACCAGTTCTTCCACCGGGAGTTCAAGAACACTTTTAGCGGTATCACAACCAATGCCTTTAAGTTCATCAATAATCCACTGGTCAATTTCATCGGAAAATTCCGCCAAGTCAACATCTTCATTATCTGTATCCGTGTCGCGATATACATCAATTTCGTATCCTGTAAGTTTTCCGGCTAATTTTATATTATGACCTCCTTTGCCTATGGCTAAAGAAACCTGGTCGGGTTTCATATACACATCGGCACGTTTGTTGGCTTCATCAATAAGGATGGAGCTGATTTTAGCGGGACTTAACGACCTTTGAATAAAAAGTGAAGGGTTGGATGTAAAATTTATCACATCAATATTTTCATTTCTTAGTTCGCGAACAATACCGTGTATGCGCGAGCCTTTCATTCCAACGCATGCGCCAACAGGATCAATACGATCATCATACGATTCCACGGCAATCTTTGCTCTTTCGCCTGGTTCACGTACGATTTTTTTAATGGTTATCAACCCGTCGTAAACTTCAGGAACCTCAGCCTCGAACAAACGTTCAAGAAAAACAGGAGATGTACGCGATAAGATAATAACCGGAGAATTGTTGCGAATATCCACTTTTGAAACAACAGCCCTGATTGTATCGCCTTTCCGGTAAAAATCGGAAGGAATTTGCTCTGATTTAGGTATAATGAGTTCGATATTCTCGTCGTCCAACACCATAATTTCTTTCTTCCAGGTTTGGTACACTTCGCCGGTAACAATTTCGCCGATACGGTCTTTGTATTTACGATATACGTTATCTTTCTCGTATTCCTGAATTTTTGAGACAAGATTTTGGCGAATGGCAAGGATTTCCCTTCTTCCGAAATCTACCATTTTTATTTCTTCCGAAACATCTTCGCCAATTTCAAAGTCGGGTTCAATTTTAATAGCTTCGGAATAAGCAATTTCCTTATTTGGGTCCTGCAGTTCACTATCTTCCACTATGATACGATTTCTCCAGATTTCAAGATCGCCTTTATCTATATTTACAATAATGTCAATGTTTTCGTCGGTACCATATTTTTTTAATAGCATATGGCGAAATACATCCTCAAGGATGCGCATCATGGTTTCACGGTCAATATTTTTGAATTCTTTAAATTCAGAAAAAGTTTCGACTAAATTGATATGTTCCATTTTAGTATTTTTTAATTATTTAAATGCAATAATGCAACGAGATTGCCTAATATTTTTAAAATCTATGCGTTGCACAGTTTCTGTTTTATTTTTTTTCGTTTTAGGTAATATAATTTCAATAACATCAGCATCAGCAAAGGTAAGCAAACCTGTGATTTTTTCTCCATTGATCAACTGAATTTCTATATGTTTACCTATGTTTTTCCGGTATTGACGCAAATTAACAAAAGGATTTTCCAAACCTGAAGAAGATACATTGAGAGAAAAATCTTCAACTTCACGATCAAAATGGTTTTCAATGTGTTTACTTATCTTGATACAATCGTCAATGGTTACACCCTGATCTCCATCAATAAAAACAGAAATGGTATTGTCGGGAGTAATGCTGATATGTACGCAAAACAAGTTTGTGTCTTCCAGGAAAGTATCTACGAGTTGTTGTATGTAGTTTTTATCAACCATTTTTATAAAACGTTAAAAAGAAAGGGGACAAAAGTCCCCTTTCCTAAACATATCTCCTTGTTAAAGTGCCTTAACCGGCTCTCTGTTGTCCGACCAGGGCTCGAACCTGGACTCTTCTGAACCAAAATCAGACGTGTTGCCAGTTACACTATCGGACAGCGTTGTACCAAAAAGGACTGCAAAGGTAAAAATATTTTTAAATTTCAAAACAAACCTGCCAAAAATTTAAAATATTGTTTTCCTTGTGGCAAATGAACAATTATTCTACGGCATTTGAAATGCGATATTGCTGGTTATTTAACTTTTAAAATTCTTTATGGTATCCAATGGAGATGGCAACCGGCAGAGGTTCGTTAAGTTTTTCTACGTTCGGGTCGTTTTTTATCGTATTGTAATGGCTCCAAAAACCCGGAGTACGTAACGGGAAGTTAAGGTCAACATCCATGCCGTGTTTTTTGTTTCTGCCAAAACGCATTTCCAAACCACAGCCAGGAGTAAAACCCGTAAATTGACGGTTATATTCCGATTTTCCTTCGATATAAAAGGAAGAATTAATACCATACATTATTTTTATATTAGGCCGGAATGTATGATTCGACATCACGGGCAGAATATGCCAGGTAATGCCGGTATTCCAGCCTATTCCGCCTAACTGGATTCCTACTCCACCAAACACAGATAAAAAAGGTACAGGAATAAAAGCACATTTAGCCCCAATAATTCCACCGTAATCCAACCCAAGTCCTAACCCGAGGTCGTGCTTATGGAGTTCCATTTTTTTAATCACGGTTATTTTTTGTATTGTGTCCTGTGCCGATATTTTATTTTCAAAGATAAAAACCAATGAAATATAAAATAATATAATACTTATAGCTTTGATATTTTTCATTTGTTGCTTTATTTTGAACGCAAATATCTAAAATTTATCAACCAATATTTACATTGGAATAAAAAAATTAAAAATTTCTTTTTGTTAGCAAATGATAAAAATAATTTTTCGACATACGCAAAATTGCATGAAATTACTAATTTAATTGTTTGTTTAAAATAATATACATTATATGCGAAATATTAATTTAATAAAAAATGAAATTTAGTACAGATAGCAATCTAAATTTTATTACTACATTTGTGAATTATAAAAATTATAACAGCATGAGAAAACTATTACTTTATTTTTCCTTTTTAACCTTATTTCTGATGTTATCGGTGATTGCAAATTCGCAATCCGTTGTAACTGATAGCCTAAACACGACTATTTACAACTCAGATTTTAACAAATACCCTGTAAATAGTTTACAGAATATGTTGTTGTTATATCCAGGAAATTATTATTTGGGGCGAAATTTAATATGTAATTCAGGAATATTTACTGATAATTATAGCACCTATCTTGACGGAATGCAGTTGGAAAATGCAAGCGGTTTTTCTTTTCACAGTATTGGCAGTTTTTCTTATATCAATAAAAATATGCCGCTATCACTTGGATATTCTCCGGCAGGAATCATTCAATTAACAACTCCGGAATCAGATAAAGTTGTATTTAATGGCTTTTTAGATACTAATATTCCGTTTGTTGCCGGCAGAGAAGGCAATCCGGTACTGGAAAATTCTGCATTTAATTATCAAACGGTTGAATTAAATATGAGCACCCCGATTCCATTGAAGAATAAAGCAAAAAAACTATGGCCACATTTTTTTCTTGCTGCCAATTTTTATTTAGGTAAAGATTCGGGACCCTCTTTTGCAAAAAAACAAAAGGTAAAAGGTAGTGTTTATGACGAATTAGTAGCAAACCCATATTCAAATAATGGTTTTTATCCTATCTTAAATTCTGAAGTAATTGATAAAAATGATGTAGAAGAAGTAAGTTTTACGCCAGGTACCAGCCAGAAAAATGGCAGTTTCTACGGTAAATTCAGCATTCCACTTTCAAATGCCATGAAGGTGGAAAGTGGCCTTTACTACTACTTCGAAAATAATAATGTGGACATTTTGCAAAACAGAATGTTCAACTATTGCATGAACCCAGAAGAAAAGGTTCACCAATATAATGGTTTTCTCCGTTTCAATCATATACTTGCAGAAAAAAAAGATTTTAAGTTAGAATATAAACTTCAGGCAGAATATTATACTTACAATTACATATTACAAGACAAAAATCATAAAGGCAACCTCTTTGATTATGGATATATAGGGAAATTTTCTACAGAAAGAGTTCCCGTATTTTCTTCACAGGCAAATTATGATCCTGTTTTAGGAAAAGATGTATATCAGATGGTTGGCATGTACAGCACCGGATTAACTTTCGCTCCCGGTGAAGCAAACCCGATTCTTGCCAATTACACATCAACAATTTTAAACATGTTTCCTAATGAAATTAATAATATTGATGAGCTTCTTTCCAATAGGGGATTGGCTAATGGATACATGCCTGAAGATGTTTATGATTTGTACAATAGCCAGGGAACGGTGTATGATCAATATGTAAAATCCAACAGAAATCGGCTTGATTTTTCGGGTGTTATAAACATGAGCTATGGAAAAAACAATATGGAGTTAGGCTTTTCGTATGAAAAAAGCACCAGAAGGTATTATTCCATCTCTCCGGTTAGCCTTTATCAATGCATGGTTCCACTAACAAATAATCAGCTTAGTAGTTTAGATATGAGCGATCCCACACTGTTAGTTATTAATGGAAGAGTTACAGATAGTGCTATTTACCACTTTGCTTATAATGCTGAAGGACAAACAGAGTTTGATAAAAAACTACGCAACAAGCTTGGTTTGCAAGTTAATGGAACTGAATGGATTGATATTAATTCATATGATGCTAAAAATCACACCATAGATTATTATGACGAAAATTATGAAAAGCATACTATTAATGTTGGAAAAGATTTGTTTTCACTGGATCTTTTTAATGAAAGTGAAATGTCGCGTTTAATATCTGGATATGGCTATGATTATAAAGGCAATAAAGTAAAAGCAGGCAGTAACGATCTTTCTTATTTTGATACTTATATGAAACCAGCTTTTGCCCCGGTAGATTATGCAGCGTGGATTTCGTACAAAAGGAATATCTTACCAGGATTAAAGGTAGAAGCAGGATTAAGAGCGGAAGTTTATGATGCAGGATTGAATGTTTTAAAAGATCCTTATACTTTATCGCCCATTAAAACAGTAGCAGAAGTAACAGAATTTACGCATCCTGACAATATTGGGAAAAATTACGTAGTTTATATTGATAGTTACGAAAATCCGACCGCAGTTACAGGCTATCGTAATGAAAATACATGGTACGACCACAATGGATTAGTTATTAATGATCCTTCAAATGCATTAGATTATGGGAATGGCGTAATTCCATATCTTAAAAATCATACCATAAGCAAAAATGCCTACCGTAAAGATAAGAATACATTTTATTTGCTGCCAAAATTAATGATAAGCTATAACATCACCCCGAATTTCCTTTTGTATGCTGATTATTCATCTGCAACGAAGCATCCTTATTATGAACTATTAGAAAATAGGATATTAAATCCTTCATATTATTATCAGAACTGCTATATAAACGAATTGAAACCTATGTTTTTTAACAAATCTACCTTAGGATTTAATACGAAGCCAGCTAAAAACTGGAAATTGGGATTGAGTTTTATGGAACAGCAAATCAAGAACCTTATTACCCCATATTATTATTCACCAGCATGGCCCACATCTTATATAGGATACAAAAACAGGAACAAAACTGTTAACAATGTTTTTCTTGAATTTAATACCAGTTATACCACACCAGATCGTTTTCTTACGGCTGGAGCAAATTATACCCATGGATGGTATGATAAAGATATTAAAAAGAATGGATTACAGCAATATTATCTGACGACCTCCGAAAATATTGCCAATCTTTTTGCAATGATAAATTTTGATAAATGGTCAAAGGGTTTAAGCATTGCTTTTACGGAACATTACCGTTCCGGAATACCTTATATGGAAACTATAGCTAATGTATTATTAGTAGGTTATGCAAAAATGGATGATTTTTATTCTACCAATATTAAGATTCAAAAAACAATGGTTTTGTATAAAAAAAGTCCCTTATACCTTACCATTTATTTGCAGGTAAACAATGTTTTCAACAGGGAAAATACATTTAATGTATATTCATCCACCGGAAAAGTAGATGATGATGGTTATTTAGCAGCCCCTGAAAATCAATATAAGATTAGCCAGAAATTGTCTCCTGATACATACCGTTTGCTTTATGCAAATGCTTTGGATAACCCCACTTATTATGACTCACCAAGAACTCTACACCTAGGTATTAAAATAAATTTTTAAAGTAACTAAAAAAGAAGCTCTTATCAGAACTCCTTTTTTTATTTAATTTTTTATCAGTCTTTTACACATAACTTAATTTAAGACCATTGCAAAATACCGCGAGGGTCAGTAAGGGAGTATAAACACTTTCAAAAACCTTAATTTGTTAGCAAATAATAAAAATAATCCTTCACTATACGCAAAATTACAGGAAATTACTAATTTCGCTGTTTGTTTCCAAAAGCTTGTTGAAAGCTGAAAATTTTTTAAAAAACTTAATTTCAAATAAATATTAAAAAATGAACAACTACCGAAAGTTAAACAATCTGTTAGGGTGGTTAAGTTTTGCTATTGCCTCGACGGTATATTTGCTTACAGCCGAACCTACGGTAAGCTGGTGGGATTGCGGAGAGTATATCTCAACGGCATATAAACTGCAAGTGGGACATCCTCCCGGAGCCCCGTTTTTCCAAATGCTGGGAAGATTTTTCTCTTTATTTGCTTTTGGCGATGTTTCAAAAGTGGCATTCATGATTAATGCCATGTCGGCATTGTCAAGTGGTTTTACAATTTTATTTCTTTTCTGGACTATTACAGCTATCGCAAAAAAAATCGCAGCACCCAACGGCGAAGAAATGCCAATAGGAAACAAATGGGCAGTCTTAGGAAGTGGCTTAGTGGGTGCATTAGCCTATACTTTTACCGATTCTTTCTGGTTTTCAGCAGTGGAAGGTGAAGTATATGCCATGTCATCTTTTTTCACCGCTTTGGTATTCTGGTCAATATTGAAATGGGAAGCGGTTTCGGAAGAAAAACATGCTAACCGTTGGATACTGTTTATCACATTTCAGATTGGACTTTCTATTGGTGTTCACTTGCTCAATCTTCTTGCGATTCCGGCTATTGCCTTTGTATATTATTTTAAAAAATACAAAGTCAGCACTAAAGGAGTAATCATTACGGCACTAACCTCTTTGTTCTTATTGGCTGCGGTTATGTATATTATTATTCCCTGGATAGTGAAAATTGCCGGGAATTTTGAATTATTTTTTGTAAATACTGTTGGAATGCCCTTCAACTCAGGGACAATTATTTATTTTCTCCTGCTCATTAGTGGCATTGCCTGGGGTATTTATTTTACCCAAAAAAGAAAAAAAGTACTTGCCAATACCATATTGTTGTGTTTCACTTTTATTCTCATCGGGTATTCATCTTTTTTTATGTTAGTTATCAGGGCTAATGCCAATACTCCCATCAACGAAAACGATCCCGATGATGCCATCAGCCTGCTGTCGTATCTTAACAGAGAACAGTATGGCGACTGGCCCATATTTTACGGACAGTATTACAATGCACCGATTATTGAATACAAAGATGCATCTCCCGTTTATGTAAAAGACGTAAAAAAAGGGAAATACATCATCACCGACGACAGGAAACAATCCATTTCGGTGTATGACCCCAAATTCTGTACAATTTTCCCCAGAATGTGGAGTAATCAGAAACAAAGCCATATCAATCTTTATAAACAATATGGGAAAATTCATGGAATTCCTGTAAGTACCACCGACAACAACGGCAACACACAAACCCTGTACAAGCCAACTTTTGGCGAAAACCTCCGGTTCTTTTTTACTTACCAGGTAGGACACATGTATTTGCGTTATTTCATGTGGAATTTTGTTGGACGCCAAAACGAAATTGAAAGCCAGGGGTCTTTTGATGAGGGAAACTGGAAAAGTGGTATTAGTATATTGGATAACTGGAGATTAGGCGATCAGGACAATCTTCCCCAGAGTATGCAAAGCCATGCCAACAATTCATTTTATTTTCTTCCGCTCATTTTAGGACTTCTCGGCTTTATTTTTCATTTAAACCGTAATCACAAGGATACCACCATTGTTGCCTTATTATTCTTTATGACCGGTATAGCAATAGTAGTTTACCTTAACCAATATCCGCTCCAGCCACGCGAAAGAGATTATTCCTATGCCGGTTCGTTTTATGCCTTTGCCATCTGGATAGGAATAGGTGTGCTTGCTATTTACGAATATGTTAAAAAGATGATGAAGCCCCAGCTGGCAGCAATTTTTACAACTTTGGTTTGCCTGTTACTTGTTCCGACAATTATGGCAAAGGAAGGCTGGGACGACCACGACCGCTCAGGAAGATACGCAACCCTTGATTACGCTGCCAATTACTTAAATTCATGCGCACCCAATGCCATACTTATTACCAACGGTGATAACGACACGTTCCCTCTGTGGTATGCACAGGAAGTAGAAGGTATTCGTCGCGACGTGAGGGTAGTATGTTATATGTTAGCCTCTGGCGATTGGTACATCCATCAGTTAGGCAGAAAAACTTATGAATCGGATAAAATTCCATTTACACTTTCGCCTGAACAGTACAATAAAGGAATTAACGAATATGTAGCGTTCTACGACGTAGGAATTTCCGAAAGGGTGGAGTTAAAAGACATGATTGACCTGATAGCTAGCGACAATCCCGACAGTAAACTTTCCTTGCAAGATGGCAAACTACTGGCTTTCTTCCCTTCAAAAAAAGTACAACTCACTGTTGATTCAGCGGCAGTACTTGCCAATGGAATTGTACCCAAACGGTTCGCAAACAAAATTGTAAAAACGGTTGAATGGGATATTAAATCCAACTATTTATTCAAAAACGACCTGATGCTACTCGACTTCCTGGCAACCAATTTGTGGAAACGCCCATTATATTTTTCCAGTCCTGCTACAACCGAAAAAATTTTCGGAGTAAACAATTATTGTCATCTTGAAGGATGGGTATATAAATTCATGCCGGTAGCAGCCGAAAATTATGTTGAGGGAATGGGTGGTGTTGACAGCGAGGGCTCCTACGATATTCTGATGAACAAATGCAAATGGGGAAATCTGAATAACTCGCATGTATATGTTGATCGTGAAAGTTCACGGAATTCGCTTATCCCGAGGAATAATTTCATGCGGCTTGCTCAGGCATTGGTGGAAGAAGGTAAAAATGACTCCGCTATTAAAGTTCTCGATCGTTGCCTCGAAGTATTCCCCAACAATAAAATTCCTTTCGATATTTACATGGCTCCTTTTTCTGAAATTTATTACAAAGCCGGTGCCATTGAAAAAGGTGACAGGATTACCGAACAACTCTCAAAAGTGTATATTGACAACTTAAACTACTACTTTTCGTTGTCTCCTAAATTTTCTGTTAACTACGATACCCAAAAACAACAGCACTTAGCCATGCTTCATCGCCTGGCTATGGTAGCCAAAGAAAACAAACGCACTGTTCTGAGTAAAAAGATTGAGGACTATGTCAATCAAAAAATTGCCCTGCTGAATTAATTGTTCTGCAATTATATATTGAAAAGGTTGGCTTTTTCGAGTCAGCCTTTTTCTTTTTCATTGGGAATAACTTTCCATGAATTCCTCAGGAAAAAGACATAAAAATTGCCTGACGACAGGTTTTTTTATATGTTTGTATTTTTGATTGAATTTGTTAAACTCCCAATTCATGAATATTCGGGACACAATACATATTTTAAGGTCAATTCCTAAAACGCTGTACTTCAATTTTCAGTATTTTAAATGGAAAGATGCCATACAATTGCCAGTATTTATTTCTCATAGGGTTGTTTTACGAGAAACGAAGGGTAAAATTACCATTTCTAATGAGAAAAAAATGGCAATGATCCGGATAGGATTCGGCGATGTGGGTCATTTTGATCGCCGTCGTTCCCGTTCGATATGGCAGGTAAGCGGAGAAATAAATTTCAGGGGAAAAGCAAATATCGGACATGGTTCAAAAATTTCCTGTCGGGGAAAACTTACTGTCGGCGAAAATTTTAACATTACCGCCGAATCTACCCTGCTATGCGCAAAGGAAATTACTTTTGGAAATAACTGCCTGTTAAGCTGGGATGTACTAGTGATGGATACTGATTTTCACCCTGTTTTCGACAAAAATAAATCCCGGGTAAACCCTGACAAGGCTGTAGTAGTTGGTAACGATGTTTGGATAGGTTGCCGTTCCACCATTTTAAAAGGGACTATAATTGATAATAATACCGTCGTTGCAGCCAATACGGTTATTGGCAAAAAAATTGAAGGGGGAAACCAGGTAATCGGTGGAAATCCTCCGGCGGTTATAAAAAAAGAAATCTACTGGTCGGGCAACGTTTAGCTCTTAGCCGAAGGCTTGTGATACTTTATCCATACAAGTAACCCTATACCCAGCGCAATAAACGGAATACTAAGTGACTGACCGAGATTTAAAGTCAGCGATTTTTCAAATTCTACCTGGGGCACTTTCAAAAATTCTATCTGGAAACGTACGGAAAACAAGCCGATTAAAAACCAACTAAAAATAATTCCTGATTGGGGTGCACCCTTCTTTTTGTAATAATACCAAAGCAGAATAAAAAACAGAATAAGATACGAAAGAGCTTCATAAATTTGGGTAGGATGCCGGGGTATATCATTATCACGGATAAATATAAAAGCCCATGGCAAACCGGTCGGATTTCCGAAAATTTCAGAATTCATAAGATTGCCCGTCCGGATAAAAACCCCGGCTAAAGCCACCACGATCACTATGCGGTCGAGTATCCAGAAATACGTTTTTTTATGTTTACGGCAAAACAGGTACAAAGCGATAAGAATTCCCACTGCTGCCCCATGACTGGCAAGACCGCCCTTCCATATTTGAATAATTTCGAGTGGGTGGCTAAGATACCAGTCGGCTTCGTAAAAAAAAACATGCCCCAGCCTTGCACCAATCACTGTCCCGAAAATCATGTAGTAAGTAAGACTGTCGAGCACTTTAACAGGCACATTTTCTTTTTTAAAAAATCGTAACATTATTACGTACCCTGCATAAAAAGCAAAAGCAAACAAAAGCCCATACCATCTTACTTCAAGATTCCCGATGTGAAAAATTGCGGGATTAACGTTCCAAACGATGTAATTTAACATACCAGATGAATTATGATGCAAAAATAGCAATTTGATGTTAACTTATTTTTTCTATTAACGATGCTATTTGGCGCAACAGGAGGGTTTCGTCAGGAGATAACGCTATTCCATGGTATTCCGGCAAATGATGTTGAGCCTCAGTTAATGAAAATTTACTTTGACTTACCGAATAAAAAAAAATTCTTTCCTTATGGTATCTTGCAAGGTACTTTTGTTCTGTTTGACCGGGAGTAGGCACCAGTATTGCCTGTTTTTTAAAAACAGCCAGATCCATAAGGGTTGAATATCCTGCACGGGCTATAATAAGTTGTGAACGTTGAATTAAAATCTCCAGTTCCGTGGTGGTTTGAAACGATAATAAAGTAACGTGCGGAAGTAGATTTTTTATCGTTTTTTCACCCGTAATTCCCTGTACAATAACCGTACGCAGCGAAGTTCCAGCAACTTGTTTCAGAATAATTTTTTCGAAAATGCTACGCTGTGGTTCGGGACCCGACAGGATAGCTAATACGTCAATATCGTTACCTCCGGAATGTATTTCCTTCGTTTTATGGGAAAAACGCGAAAGAGGACCAATAAAAAACACCTTTGCGTCCGGTTGTTTCTTGTGCGATAAATTGCCCGATAAATTAAAGAAACCTTCGGTATCTGGCACCCAACATTCGGTAAATCTTTTAATAAGGAATTTAACTAATGAATCAACAGGCTTTTGTAACCATTTAACGGCTATCGGAAGTTGAACATACAGTTGATGCGTAATAAATATGCAAGGAATTTTTTTCGACCAAAGTCCATACCGGTTATCCGATATTATGGCATCAATTGCGTGTTTTTCAATAATTTTTTTTAGCTGGCGGTTTTCCTTAACTATACTCCACAACATCCATGGAAGAGCAATTGCCATTTTAATCACAAAAAATGGGCTGTAACGGGCATACCGTACGTTGAACCCTGGAAAATAAATATGGGTAAGATGGGGAAATTCCTCCTTCAACAATTTGCCCGACCTGCCACCAGCCGCAATTACCACATGGACATTAAAAAGTAACAAATAATTAATCAGTGGGATACAACGTGTTGCATGACCCAAACCCCAGTCAAGCGGGCAAATTAAAATGTTTTTTTTTGAGTTCAACCCGGTTTTATGAATCCAACAAGGTGTAAAGATACTACAATTTGTTTTTCCTTGTTTTGAACATTTATGTAGTAATCAATTATCAGTTTTCAAAAAATATGAAAAAAATGGGGTTATACCCATAGATTGATGTTTTTTTCTTAAATTTACCTGATTTTAAATTATTCAAATGTGAATAATTCATTATTACAATACAAGGTTGCATTGACCTTTTTGCCTGGAATAGGCGACATTACCGCAAAAAAGCTAATAGCCTATTGCGGGAGTGTGGAGGCCGTTTTTAAAGAAAAAAAAAGAAACCTGCTGAAAATTCCGGGAATTGGTGAAGTACTTGCCGAAGCTGTTACCGGCAACCAGGTTTTGTATAAAGCAGAAGAGGAAATGTCTTTTATTGAAAAGCATCAAATTATTACTTTATTTTATCTTGATGATAACTATCCGAACCGCTTAAAACACTGCATTGACAGCCCTATACTTTTATATTACAAAGGGAAAGCACAACTGAACACACACAAAGTGCTGAGTGTGGTTGGCACCCGTAATGCGACAGAATACGGCAAGCAGGTTACCCATGAAATTATTAAAGGGCTGAAATGTGATGGCTTACTTATCGTCAGTGGGTTAGCATACGGAATTGATTCGGCAGCCCACCGGGCATCACTCGAAGTCCATGTACCTACCGTTGCTGTGTTAGCCCATGGTTTGGATACTATATATCCTTCATTGCATAAATCACTTGCTGAAAAAATGCTATCAGAAGGAGGATTGTTAACCGATTTCCCCAGCCGGACTAATCCCGACAGGGAGAACTTTCCCAAACGAAACCGGATCATTGCCGGTTTATCCGATGCTGTTGTGGTAGTAGAAGCCGGTGCCAGAGGAGGAGCCCTCATTACAGCCAATATAGCCAATTCGTATAATCGTGATGTTTTTGCCGTTCCTGGCAGGATTAAGGATACTTTTTCAGAAGGGTGTAATAATTTGATTAAAAATAATATAGCTGCACTTATTCAATCGGCTGATGATATTAAATATATGTTAGGATGGAAAAATTCTCTGCAAAAAAATACAAAAATACAAAAGGAGCTCTTCATCAGTCTCAATAAAGACGAAGAGATAATCATCCAGATTTTGCAAACTCAGGGAGATACCGGGATTGATTTTCTATGCGAAAAAACCCAACTGGGACCTACAAAAGTATCTTCCACCTTATTGCATCTTGAATTTGAAGGAATAATTAAAAGCCTGCCGGGTAAAATTTACAGACTGCTTTGATTTCCCTCTGCCGTTTGATCATTATAAAATGTCTTCAGAGCATTTACATACAAAAGTACCGCAATGATAATAACCCCTATGGAAAAAATCCAGAGCAATTGTATATCGTTTGTATATAAACAAAATTCATATACTCCCTGTGAAAAAGCAGCGACACTAAGCCCCGACATTAATAAAACGTAACGCATATTTTTGAATTTGCTAATTCCAAAAAAGAATCCTAATAAAATGCCAAAAACAAAATGCGCCGGAACAGAAGTATATCCTTTTAGTAAAATAAAATCCTTACCTCCGTTATTCATCACATTTACTACATTCTCTGCGGTTACCATTCCCAACCCCATCATAATAGCAAAAAGAAGACCATGATATGACCGTGAAAATCCTTTTTGCCTGAAAAAAATCAATTGTAATAATACTATCATAATCAATTGTTCCATTCCGGCTTTTACAATAAAGGAAGTGAACAAAATCCTATTAAGGGTTCTGATGGTATTTAAATCATAATATGCAAACAACTGCTCAGCCAACCATGCCAAACCAAAACCAACAATACCTGCTACGTAGCAAACCCTTATCAAGAAAAGTGTTTCTTTGTTGAGATCACTATGAAAAAGGCGATACGAAAAAAAAGCGACAATAGGCGCAATAGAAATAATTATAAAAGGAACGGGGCTCATTTGCGGGGTTTTGTTAATTTTGTTGGTAAATTTATAAAAAAAAACATTGCTAATAAATAATAACCGATGTATGAAAAAAATAATTAAAGAAACATTAAGCAAAGAAGAAATCAAACGCCGTTGCATAAGGAGCTGATTTATACGGGAAAAAGAAATTTCACGTTTTTCCCCAACTTATACTGAAGAGAAAGAATGTTTGATTATTGAAGAGAAAATTACTATTCATACCGATGATGGGATAACATATTTGGCAATCGGTGATTTTGTTACGTTTAAAAATGGATTGCATTGCGTTTGGGAAATAAAAAACCTGTAAAAAATATTATAATTTTAAATAAATTCAGTTTTGAAGGGTGTAGTCGTAAAATCTACAGGTAGTTGGTTCAATGTTTTACAGGAAGATGGGTCCATAATTTCCTGCAAACTCCGGGGAAATTTCAGAATTAAAGGATTGAAAGCTACCAATCCGATAGCCGTTGGGGACAGGGTGGAATTCCAAGTTACGGGAAACGCAAATATCGGACAAATCAACAACATCCTCCCCCGTTTCAATTATATTATTCGCAAGGCAACTAATCTATCGAAAGTTTTTCACATCATCGCTGCCAATATTGACCAGGCAATGCTGGTGATTACCGTAGCCCAGCCCCGGACATCCCAGGGTTTCATTGACCGCTTCCTTACTACCGCCGAAGCTTACCATATTCCCGCTTACCTTGTTTTTAATAAAACTGATATTTACAACAAGGAATTACAAAATATTCATAATGAATATATTCACATTTACAGCACGGTAGGCTACCCCTGTATTTCTATTTCGGCAGTAACCGGAAACAATCTGCAGCAACTACGGCAACTGTTTGCTAATAAAGTTACCCTTTTTTCTGGACATTCCGGAGTGGGGAAAACCGCCATCCTTAACGCTCTTGACCCTGCTTTGGGGCTAAGAGAAGGAGAAATTTCGAGTTACCATGCCAAAGGTGTGCATACCACTACCTTTGCCGAAATGCACGCACTTTCGTCAGGAGGATTGATTATTGACACCCCGGGAATCAAAGAATTCGGGTTAATTGATTTTAATAAAAATGAAATAGCGGAACGTTTTCCTGAAATGCGGGCATTAATGCATCTTTGCCATTTTAGTAATTGTACTCACATTCATGAACCCGGCTGTGCGGTAAAATCGGCTCTGAAGGAAGGAAAAATTTTTCCTTCCAGATATTATAATTATCTGAGTATCTATAACGGAGAGGATTTTCCCTCTTTCTAACTTGAATTTTATGCTCTGTTTTCCAAATGCTAAAATAAACCTTGGTCTTTCCGTTACAGGAAAAAGAAGTGATGGCTTTCATAATATCGAAACCATTTTTTATCCCATCCCTCTTTGCGACATACTGGAGGTTATCAATTCGCCCGATGGTACTTTTACTTTTACCATGAGTGGTCTCCAAATTGATGGTGATCCTTTGTCCAACCTGTGTGTAAAGGCTTACCAACTGCTAAGCAATCAATTTACTATTCCTGCTGTAAAAATTCATCTCCATAAAGTTATACCTGCTGGCGCCGGCTTGGGTGGAGGTTCTTCTGACGGGACATTTATCCTTAAACTGTTAAACAATCTTTTTCAATTAGATATAAATATTCTTGATTTGCAAAAATATGCATCCATCTTAGGTAGCGATTGTGTGTTTTTTATTGAAAATAAACCAGCTTTAGCTTCCGGAAAGGGAGAAGTGTTGCAGCCCTGCTCTGTAAATCTTAAAAAATATCATTTTGTAATAGTGAAACCCAATGTTCATATTACTACCGTATGGGCGTACTCACAAATTACACCTCAAAAACCTAAATTTCCGGTAGAAGCAGTTGTTTCGTTGCCTATTGAAAAATGGAAGAGTATGCTTTTCAATGATTTTGAAGAACCTGTAATAGAAAAATTTCCTGTCATAGGCGAGATTAAACAAGCATTGTATAGCCAGGGTGCAATTTTTGCAGCCATGGCCGGAAGCGGTTCGGCGGTTTATGGTATTTTTAAAAAACAAATTCAACCGCAACCGTTGTTTCCTGGCTGTTTTGTATGGAGTTACTGATTATTTGGGAGCTTTCTTAATCAGGTATAACCCCAAGATTCCGAAGAGTATATTCGGAATCCAGACTGCTATAAATGGTGGCATATTACCAAATGCGGCAAAAACAGAAAAAATCTGCATAAATAAAATAAAGGTAAAACTGATTGTAATACCTAGCCCCAGATGCAAACCTATACCCCCTCTCACCTTTCGGCTCGATAATGCATATCCAATGATAGTCAAAACAATTGTAGCGAAAGGAAATGCAATTCGTTTGTGCTTTTCCAGTTCAAACTGTGTAACAATTTTGGTCCCTCTTAACTTTTCTCTTGCAATTGCCTCGCGAAGTTCTTCATAAGTAAAGGTTTTAAGATCGTGCACCGACATCGAAAAGTCGGTAGGTTTAACCCTAAGGGTAGTATCATAAGTGCCAAGGTACGAAAACGATTCGTTCATTCCATTTATTTTCCGCTCATATGCATTCATTATTTTCCACTTCTTTTGGATACTGTCCCATCGGATTAAGTCGGAATTCAACCGGTAAAACAAGCCCGATTTGTTGATTTTTTCAATGGAAAAGCGGTAACCGGTATTGGTTTGATTATTGTACGATTCTATAAATACATATGTTACAGAGTCAATCTGCATGTGGATATTGATGTCTTTATTGCGAATCGGATCTTTAATATACACTTTTTCAAAAGCAAGCATCCGCTTGTTGGTATGTGGAATTACAAAATTGGCAAGTACAAACGAAAGCAACGACAGGGTCAGTGCCGAAATAAGGTAGGGACGTAGCAACCTGTTAAAGCTGATACCACTGTTCAACATGGCAACAATTTCAGTATTGGCAGCCAGTTTAGAGGTAAAAAATATTACCGAAATAAATGTAAAAAGTGCGCTGAAAAGATTGATAAAGTAGGGCAGAAAATTCAGGTAATAAGAAAAAACTATCTCCCGCACAGGTGCCTGCCTTTCAAGAAAATCATCTACCTTTTCAGAAAAATCGAAAATGATAATAATAACGGCAAGCATACTGATGGCATAGAAAAAAGTGCCCAGAAACTTCTTTATTATGTATATATCAAGTTTTTTCATTATAATCGGGTGGATAATTGTTTAATCATTACCGTTTTCCAACTGGCAAAAGTACCTTCAGCAATGTGTAATCTTGCCTGCTTCATCAGCCAGAGATAAAAAGCAAGATTATGCATACTAACTATCATCGGACCGTTCATCTCGTTTGAAATAAAAAGATGCCGGAGATAAGCTTTTGAATATTGCCTGTCAACAAAGCAGGTATCTTCTTCATCGAGCAGTGAAAAATCATTTTTCCATTTTTCATTCCTGATGTTGATGATACCTTGTGCTGTAAAAATCATGCCATTACGCCCATTACGTGTAGGCATCACACAGTCAAACATATCAATACCTAAAGCAATATTTTCTAAAATATTTACCGGAGTACCCACACCCATCAGGTAGCGGGGTTTTTCACGGGGTAAAATTCCGCAAACTAATTCCGTCATTTCGTACATCACTTCAGCAGGTTCGCCTACTGAAAGACCGCCTATGGCATAACCGCCGGAAGGGTAAGAAGCAATGGTTTCTGCCGAAAATTTCCGCAAATCACGATACACACTACCCTGAACTATAGGAAATAATTCTTGATGGTAGCCATAACTGCACTGAGTTTCGTTGTAGCGTTGCATACACCTTCCGAGCCATTGATGAGTAATTTCAAGCGATTTTTCGGCATATTCCCTATCGCAGGGAAATGGTGTGCATTCGTCGAAAGCCATCATGATGTCGGCTCCTATTGCACGCTGGATGTCAATCACGTATTCTGGAGTAAAATGATGTCTCGAACCATCAATATGAGACTGGAAAACCACTCCTTCAGGGTTAAGTTTACGGCGATGTGCAAGCGAATATACCTGATAACCACCACTATCGGTAAGAATTGGTTTATCCCAGCCGGAAAAACGATGCAAACCGCCGGCTTTCGTTAGTACAGAAATCCCCGGTCGGAGGTAAAGATGGTAGGTATTTCCCAGTATGATTTGCGCATGAATATCATCTTTCAGGTTTTTATGATGGACAGCTTTAACGGCACCGGCTGTGCCTACTGGCATAAAAATGGGGGTTTCAATGGTCCCGTGTGCTGTTGTAAGTATCCCTGTTCGGGCAGAAGTTTTGTTATCAGTATATTGGATGGTAAATGCCAATGTTCATAAAATTTTGCCAAAGATAGTTGATATTCCTTTGGGAATAAATAATTTTGTTTGTCCAATTTCGGTAGTATGCTGTTTGATATTGAATTGTCAGATCCCTTGGTTATGGGCATTGCCCTTGTTTTTTCGTTTTCCTTTTTAGTACAATTGTTTTATTACTGGTTTTTTTTCAGCAGGCTGGCATTTCATCGCCAAAAACCTTTCCAATCTACTGACCATCAGGTATCTGTGGTTATCTGTGCAAGAAACGAATATTATAATCTCGAACGCAATTTGCCGATAATTCTCGAACAGGATTATCCCGATTTTGAAGTTGTTGTGGTAAACGACTGTTCCGATGACGATACTTTTTACCTGCTGAACGACATGGCTGAAAAGTACAAAAATCTTAAGATAGTTAATATTAATCAAACTCTTAACTTCTTTTCTGGAAAAAAATTCCCTCTTTCTATCGGAATCAAATCGGCAAAAAATGAACTGCTCCTGCTCACAGATGCCGACTGCAATCCCAGAAGTCGGCAGTGGATACGGCAAATGCAAAGCCAATTCGATAATAAAACGGAAATAGTGCTGGGATATGGCGGTTATGAATGTATTAAAGGACTACTCAATAAATTAATCCGTTATGACACCCTGCAGGTTGCCATGCAATACCTTTCACTGGCAAAGGCAGGCTTACCCTATATGGGTGTCGGCAGAAATCTTGCGTATCGCAAATCGCTTTTCTATAAAAACAATGGATTTATCTCTCACTACCGCATACAGTCGGGCGACGACGACCTTTTTATAAATCGTGTTGCTCATCGCAAAAATACCCGCGTGGAAGTATCGTTGCACAGTCACACGATTTCTGTAGCCAAAACATCATTTCGTGACTGGATGCGGCAAAAAAAACGCCACTTGAGTACCGGAAGATATTATAAAACTCGCCATAAAATAGTGCTCGGACTATTTTCGTCAACACGTTTTCTGTTTTTTCTTACTCTCGCCTGGCTTTTGTGTTCAGGGTTCAATTATTATGTAGTTTTACTTGCCTTGTTGCTTCGCATGATTTCACAATTGATAATAACCCGACATTGCATGAAACAACTTTCGGAAAAGCAATTTCTTTTTCTTACACCAATTTTCGAAATATTTTTATTCTTTACCAACGCAACGGCAGGTTTCTTGACAATTTTCAGCAGGAAACAGGTTTGGAAATAGCTTTTTTTAGAAATTTAAATTTATAGATAATTTTACTTAATGTAAGTTCGACATAATTTTTAATAAACCACCTATAGAATTATTATAGATGAATCACTTATCTCTGATGATAATACTATTGTGAATTTCTACCAAACTTAGATGTAATCAATAATAATAACATTATTGCTTCAATTTGTTATTATTTTTCAGTGTATTTGAAGGCAAATTTAAAATGGTCTCCTTTTTCAGAAAAAAATCAAAGACGGTTTGATTTTACCCATGAACGGGTTACTTATGTGTTTTTGGGAACTATGATTTGATAAATAGTAATACATCTATCTAACTACTAATGTATTGCTGTATTTTAACATTATCAAAAGACAGTATGCCCCTTACAAATACAGAAAATATCCAATACCCATTATATAATCTGTACGGGGATTGGGCTTGTTATATTCTTTCTGTATAAGATAAAAAATATCTATTGTATGCAAACGATTGAAACTGTACTCAAAGCCCCCGCTATACCGTATTCTGTTAAATTGTTCGTATTGGACATTATTTAACCGGAAATATACTTCAGTATAAAAATAAGGTGTATATTTTTTATCAAGATCAATTTTTATAGTAGCTTTCTCCCTGATATAATTAGCAGGCATCCTTCCATCTGGAGAAGAATTGTAATCGGTATATTGTGACTGGAATCTCGATCTGACAGAAAAAACAATAGGCTTCATTTTTTCTTTTAATATTATATCAAAATAATATCTATGCCTGTTATTATAGGAATCATCAAGCCTTCTTTTATTTGAAAAGCGATAATTTGCAGATATCTTAATATTTTTATTTATTTTATAAGCCAACCCCAGGTCGCTGAGTATTGTTCCGGCTTCAGTACAATTTTCATTTAAGCGAAGTTCTTCAGTAAATGTGGCTGATAAATCGGAAAAAATACTTTTCTCAATATTTATACTCATCCAGGCTCCGGCATCATTTACTTGTGCCAGCGTATGTAATCTACAAATAAAAAAAGTAATTACAATAAATATTTTAATAAATTTATTCATAATAGTAAATACGAATATTAGCCGTATCCTTTAAAAAATCAAGTTTATTTATAGCTATTCGATGTATGTTAAGCCCAGTCCGTTTTTTCAGGTCTTCCATCAGTGCTTCATGTTGTTCCGGTTTAATTAATTCAATATTATCATATTGAACATTTTTTGTAAGTTCTCTTTTGATAAATACATTTCCATCCAGAATAAATGTGCTGGCTACAATAATTGCATTAATGATTCCGGTTTCCTGTAATTCAAGTCGTATTGCATTCAGCAAACCGGTAGCGATGAAAATAAAAAGGTAGGTCATGTCCTTCATCGAAATTCCATCGGTACGGTATCGGAGCATGGAAAAAACAGCAAACAATCCGAATGCCGCCCCCATTGAAATTTTGACCTCATTTAGCACATAAGTTAATAAAAAAATTATAATATTAAAAATAAAGTATGTAAATATATAATCTTTTTTCCTATTATTTGGATAATATATTAAAGTTATTATTATTAAAACTGCGACTACATTAATAGCAAGGTTTATATAAAATGTATTATCTATTTCTATTATATCTTTTACTTTTTTCTTATCAGTTTTTTTATCTGTTACTGAAGTTTCTAAACTGTGTATTTCTTCATCTACTGTTTGCTGTGCAATGCTTACACGTCCTGGGATACAAAGAAAAAGAAACAGGACTAATGTAGCAATGGTTTTAATTCGTATCATGATAATATTTATTTATATATGCTATTTTTTCTTTAAAATTATTAATTTTAACAGTGTTATTAGTACAAATAATGCCAAAACAATATTTACTTATACCTTTTTTTTGTATATGATGTTGATGCATTATCTGAATAAAAGGTGAAACTGCAGATTTTGATTGTTTTACTTCTGCAATAACTAATTCAGGATAAGATTTTGTTTTTTCTTTGTTTTTATAGTGCAAACCTATATCAATGGTCAATCTTTCAGGAGAATTTTTATTTATCAGCGTAATCCGGGAATACAGTACCCATAAAACCGGGCGTAACCTATCTGCCAGTCCGGGGATTTTAGCATTAAGCCATTCTCTGGTTTTTCCATTCAGTTCTTCACTACTATTTTCGGATCTTTTTATCCTGTTTTTTATTGTTCTGCCTTTATTGTTTTTCAACTTTATTTCAAAAAAACGTGTATCAGCATCTACATATCTCCTTATACGCACCTTGTAACGGTTCATTTTCCCATTATGGTGCTGCAAATATAGGCGGTAGTCACTTGTATCGAAATAAAGCGTTTCATACCTGCAAAGCCTTGTTCCATTTATTTCCAACACCCTGTATTGGTTTTGAATCATGGTCAGTAACTCTGGCAACTGATTGATATTAAATATATATTTTGTATCAATCCTGTCGAGAAGCTTTACGGTATCCATTTCTTCAAGTGTAATAGATGAGAATTGATTAACAATATTTTTTACAGCATCCATTTGTTTACTACCTGGTTAATGATACTCATACGACCATTTTTTCAACGATTTAAGCACATTTTTGCTATTTAATGTTTGCCTTTCCGTTTTTAAATGTTTGGCATTGTAACTATATTGTATTTTTTTAATCAGTTCTCCCGAAGCATTATACACTGTTTCTGTAGCTTTATCACCATTTAATTTATAAGTAATAGTTGTTCTTTTTATAATTTTTCCTAAGGAATTGTACTCCACTTCTTCTATTTTTTCATTCTTTGCATTATATTTAAATATTTTTTTAACATTTATTTTATCCTTCAAATCAAATTGTGTTTCTTCAATTTTATTTAAATATTTATCGTATTTTGCAGTTTCTTTTTTTGTAACGGTTCCATTTTTATCGTATTCTATCAGTGCTGTAGGGTTCCCATTTTTATCATATTCCTCATAACTTTCTTTATATGATGTACTCTCTCCGTTTGCAATATCGGTTTGCCATACGGTTATTGTTTTTATTTTATTCTTTTTAACGTCCTTTTTCCCCTGACAAAAAACGACAAACGGTAAAAGCAATAAAAGAGAAATTATTTTAAATGTTTTCATCATTAATTAAAAATTGTGATATCCGGAACTTTAACATTTTGATTATTTTTTGTAATTTTAACGGTATCTATCATTGGAATTATACCGGAAGGGCTATGCAGCGTTGAGTCCTTGGAATACACATAGATAATGTATGTACCCTGGCGGAGATATTTGAATGAATAAACACCTTTGTAATTGGTTCTCGTACGATCGCTAAAACCCTTATCATCATCATAAATGATATAAACATCATCATCCTGAGATAAATAATAAGCATTTAGCACAGTAAAAGAGCTATTATAGTCCTTTACCCAAATAGTTCCATAAATGGAAGAATTTCCGCCTTCACCAGCTTCTTTTGAGCAGGAAACGAAAAAGATAGTTAATATAATAACTACATAAATGATTAATTGTTTTTTCATTAATTTATTATTATTTTATTAGTTAATACTTTATCTTCACAAATGACTCTCATAAAATAAATTTCCGACAAATTTAATGAAGTTATAATAAGAAAAACATAAAAAGGGTTTAACTGGTAAATTTCTACAAACATTTTTTGTCCACTCAAACTAAATAAACCAAAGAATAAAGGTTGCAGCAAAGCATCTATCTCTGAATAAAGATTGTTTTTGCCGGATTTGGATAAATAATAACCATGTTATTAATAAATGTTCCAATGGCATTATACTATGAATAATATGGTTGCGCTGTTACAAAAGAACCAATATTGTTAAGATAGCGTCCAAAGGATTTTTCGGCATATGTAAAATGAACTCAAATTATTTATTAGAAGCAGGGTGAACTAATAAAATAATTGGGTTTAGTATATCGTACAGGAAAAGATCAAAAATTTTTAACAAAATTTGGAGTTTTATCTTTGTAATTTTAGATTTTCTTTATGGCGACGGGCATCGCGAAGAGTTTTCTTTTCAAGGTTCTTTTGGAAAGCCTCCGTTAGGTTTATTTCCGTTTGGTTAGCAAGGCAGATTAAAACAAACAACACGTCAGCTAATTCATCGGCAAGATCGAGGTTATTATCAGAAAGCTTATTGGATTGCTCTCCAAAACGGCGGGCAATTATTCTTGCAACTTCTCCTACTTCTTCAGTAAGAAGAGCCATATTAGTAAGTTCGTTAAAATAGCGGACACCCGTTATGGCAATCCATTGGTCAACCATATTCTGTGCTTGTTCTAAAGTCATATTGAAAGATTATTTTCGGGTATTTCGAGCAAAAATCCTATTCCATGCATGGTGATAAGATTTATGGAGCTATCTTCTTTCAGGTACTTGCGCAAACGGGCAATAAAAACATCCATACTCCTTCCCAGAAAATAATCATTGGAACCCCAGATTTTTTTCAGGGCGTTTTCACGAGTTACCAGTGTATTTTTGTTTTCACACAATAGTTGCAACAGAGATGCTTCTTTATGCGTGAGTTTCTGCTTCTTTACTCCGTTATCCAAAATACGGTTCTGTATATCAAAAGCATATATACCTATTGGAAAAATATTTCTAATGTTTTCTTCTTTAGGAATGTAACAACGTCTTAAAACAGCTTCTATCCTCAGACTCAGTTCTTCGCTACTAAAGGGTTTGATGATATAATCGTCGCAACCTAAGCGGAAACCTTTTATCCTGTCTTCCTCCAGCCCTTTGGCTGTAAGAAAAATTATAGGGGTAGTTTTATCCTTTTCTCTGATTTCACAGGCAAGTGTAAAGCCATCTTTCCGAGGCATCATCACATCCAGTACACAGAGATCAAATTGCTGTTTGTTAAACAAATGTATTCCGCTTTCTCCGTCAGGAGCCACGTTACAATCATATCCAAGCAATTCAAAATAATCGGCAAGAACCGAACTGAGGTTAGGATCGTCTTCGGCAAGTAAAATTCTATATTTCCGGGGGATGTTCATTGCTTTTTATCAAAATTAGATTCAAAAGGGAAAAAAATGGTAAACCTGCTGCCTTTCCTGATTTCGCTCCTGAGCGTAACATATCCGCCATGGGTTTCAACTATGGTTTGCACGTAATACAAACCCAATCCGAAGCCTTTAACATCGTGGAGATTACCCGTGGGAACCCGGAATAATTTTTTGAAAACATGTTTATGGTATTCAGGGCTGATACCTACCCCCTTGTCTTCAATTGTAATAAGAATTCCTTTGGCATTATTTTCAGTAATTACAGTAATTTCGGGTGCAAGAGGTGAATATTTCTCTGCATTGTCGAGTAGGTTATACAAAATATTTTCCAGGTGATGGCTATCGGCTCTGATTATAAAGTGTTGAGCATGCGGTTGAAAATGTATTATCCCGTCGCGTTCTTTTATTCTTAGCCCAAAGTTGCCGATAACAGTTACAAGTAACTTATGAATATCTACTTCAGAAAATATAAGCGTAAATTCACCTTTTTCGAGTAGGGCAACTTGTAATACATGCTCCACCTGGTTTTTCAATCGTAGATTTTCATCGTATATAATACGGGCATATCGTTGTATTTTTTCATCCGACTCTATTATTGCAGGTTTCAGCAGCATTTCGCTTGCCAATGAAACTGTAGCAATAGGCGTTTTAAATTCGTGCGTCATATTGTTCACAAAATCCGTTTTAATATCCGCAAGTTTCTTTTGCTTTACGAGTGAAAGTACAGTAACCGAAAATCCAACGACTAAAACAAGCAGAAAAATCACCGACAAAATAAGCCAGAAAGCAATGCTATGCAAAATGATGTTTCGCTCCTGGGGAAAATACACTGCCAAAATTAATGCATCAGTCTTATACAAACAGGTAAGAGATACATTATGTGGACTTTTGAGAAGCTCTGCCTGATGGTTTTTATAATTACCCAATATAAAATGTCCGGTATTTTTTACAAAAATTCCATATTCGTAATCCCTACTAATCCGCATACAGGTAAATTCATCGCTGATGAGAGAATTAAGCAATTTAGGGCTTACTATTTTCAAAATATTATGGTGTTGCAAATTACAAGAAAATAAACGGTCATTTACGGAACTTCCTACTTCATTATTACACTGATGAATGAAAATCCTATTGGCTACCGTCTTAATTGCAATCTTTACCCGGCTGTTGAATTGTTCTTCTTTAAGTTTTAAAGCATTTTTTACCCAGTACGATTGGGTAAAAACCATTCCTGACAATGCTATACTCGTAATTATAATGATATAATTAACCGCCCTTTTTTTAATATGCGCATTCATCGAACAAAAATAAATAAAAAGACTGGTTATGAATAAATTTAACAAATTTTTAACCAAATATGCCCTGCAAATAACAAATTATATAATGCAAATCAGAATCCCACCCTGCAGATCGCCAGATTTTTTTCGACAAAAACACAATTATATAACTATAAAATATCATCTTCGGTTTGTATGAGCATTATTCTTATAAATATTTCATCTGAACGACGTACATATGTCTCAATGTTGCCTTCCAAGATAAGGTACAATGTAGTATTTTTGCCGTAAAATGCGAAATATGGAATTCACTATCCCTGAAAACCTGAAAAATACGATTGAGACTACGGTTGATTTTGAAAAAACGGCTACACGCTATGACAGCGGTCTTGCCGAAGTATTTGCCACGCCGGCTCTCATTGCCATTATGGAACAATGTGCCCACGAAGCCGTGCAGGCTTTTTTACCGGAAGGTTTTATTACCGTAGGTACAGAAGTGAATATTAAACATTTGAAAGCAACTGCTGTAGGTCAAAAAGTTACCTGCTATGCCACCCTTGTCAACCGCGACCGGAGAGAGTTGTTTTTTGACGTCGAGGCATACGATGAAACGGGACTAATCGGGAAAGGCAACCATGCGCGGTTTATTGTGAATAAGGAACATTTCATGCAGAAAATTTCCTAATCGCCCTTGGTTTTTACCACCAGCCCTTTGCAACAGGATACACCTTACCTCCCACCCGAACATCTATACCGGAATCCGTTTGTACTGCTTTTACTGCCAATTGCGACGGACGTCCCATTTCATAACCCTGCCCGATACGAATATCAATAGCAGAAGTGTTGGAATACCGGTTTTTTACCAACCAGGCACCTAAACACCCACTGCCACTGCCTGTAGCAGGATCTTCAGGTATTCCAAGGTAATGTACGAATACCCGAGTAGCCAACTGCTGATCGGGAGCATGGCTTTCGGGACAAAAAATTAAAATACCCTTAGCATGAACTTGTTTTATAAATAGTTCATTATAAGCATCAATATTTACAGTAGCTTTAGCCAAAGCCTTTTTATTTTTCAGTGCAACGATGGTAAAAGGCAATCCGGTAGAAACCTCTTCTGCAGGAAAATTTGTGTCAAAATCGTTATCGTCGAGCCCAAGAGTTGTAGCCAGCAATTCAAAATTTACCTGTTTCCCAAAAACTGGCTGTTTTTGCTGCATCCATAATTCATCATCCTGAAAATCTACTTTGATATCGCCAGTTTTTAAATGTAATATTATTTGTTTAGCAGATTGCTTAACTAAATGCTTGTTTATCAGGTAAGCCGTTCCCAGTGTTGGATGCCCAGCAAATTCTATTTCCGCTTTAGGAGTAAATATTCTTACCGTAAAGCCATCATTTACACTACCTCCCTGATATACAAATGTTGTTTCTGAAAAATTAATTTCTCTTGCACGGTTTTGCATTTCCGTATCCGTTAATTTGTCTGCATCGAAAAAAGTAGCCAACGGGTTACCGGAATACGGGGCATTTGTAAAAACATCCGTAATAAAAAAAGGTATTTTCATTTCTTTTTTATTGTTTGCCATTCGTTTTCTACCATCAAAGTTACAAAGCTATCGTAGCCTACCTTTTTTATAGTTTCAATACAGGCATTTCGGTCGGAATTGAATAAAAAACCAAATATCTTCGAAATGAAATTATTAAACTTTTTACAATCCATTGCATTTGTATATTCCCTGCAATCGGCACAACTGTTGTAACCATTGTTCATACAACAGCTTCGTACAGAACACCATCCGGCTTTATCATTTTCAATGCAACCGGGACATTTGTCCGTTAAATATTTTTTACATGCTCCGCAATATAATCCGCAAAAAGCAACAAGGCTTTTGTCTTTAACAACGTTTTTCATTATGATAAGGATTAAGGGTTAAAAAATTCATTGGGATATATTACTGTGCCTGAAACATTTTTCAATGCATCGGGAACCAGTTCCAATGCCATAAAAGCTTCATCAGGAACTTCAAACGGGGAAAAAATTCCAAAGGTTGATGCCAGAGAAAAGCCAAACCTGGGATAATAATCTGGATGTCCAACTACTATAACCGAGGTAAATCCTATTGAGCAGGCTATTTCAAGGACATCATGTATAAGACGGCTGCCAACACCCATGCGCTGCCAACCGGGGTGCACTGAAACTGGAGCTAATGTAAGTGTTGGATATGTTGACGTATTGCTTTTTATGATAGCTTCTGTCAATAAAATGTGTCCTATGAGTTTTCCTTCCGTTTCAGCTACCAATGACAATTCGGGAATAAAAGACCGGCTTTTGCGCAAGCGATTTACCAGAAAGCATTCGTCACCATCGGAAATTGGTAATTCTACAAAAGCATCCCTTACCAATTCAAATACAGCATTGTAATCTTTTTTTTCTTCTTCACGAACTGTAATTTCCATTGTCAGTATTCTTTAACATCAGTTTTTTTTCCTAAAATTAATTTCAGCGAGTACACTATCGTTTGAATTCCCGTTACAAAAATGGAAATAAAAATAATTATTTTAATCATTTTGTCGAGCCAATGGATACTTATGGTGTTGAATACAAAAGGGTACATCACATACAATGAAATGAGCATAATAAATCCCATGAGATGGAATATAGTGTTGGCAAGATTTCTGAACCATCGTTCAGAGTACAACAGCAGGAAAAAATTTCCGAGCACCCGTACTGCAAAATTGATATTCATTATCCAGAGGGCTGCAGTATATCCTCCGGTAATAAAACCGGGCTCCCAACGGGGCAGAGCATTGATTACATATAAAATAATGATATTAACTATTATAGCCCCCAGGTAGTCTCCCCTTTTTTTCTTTTTAAGCATGGCATTATATTCGGGATGTTTGCAAAAGTGGCACTGACTGAAAGTTTCAGCATTTTTTACCCACGTGGTAAATTTATCTTCCTGTGTTTCTGTAACCATATTATACCTTATTAAATTGCAAATTTATCAGCAAACAGTATTGTTTCCTAAAAAAACAGATTAAACACCGGATTCAGATAACTGAATAGTTTATTCATACTTGAGAGCTTTTACAGGATTAATTTTCATGGCTTTGTTTACCTGGTAACCTATGGTGATTATTCCTGAGAGCAAAACTATGCCTGCTGTGTATACAAATATTTTCCAATCGGGAGCCTTGTTATAGGCAAAAGTTTCGAGCCATCGCAATACTGCAAAATAAGCTAACGGGCTTGCAATCATTATAGAAACCAATATCCATGGGAAAAAATCGCGTATTATGGTTATAAATATTTTATAACCAGAACCACCGAAAATTTTTCTTATGCCTATCTCGCGTGTTTTTTGTTCAACTGTAAACATGGTTAGTCCTAATAAACCCATGCAACCGATCAAAATAGCCAAAACAGTAAAAACGAGGATAATTTTTGCAAGCCGTTCTTCAGTACCATACATGCGATCAAGTGTCGCATCCAGAAAGCGGTAGTTGAAAGGTTGTGTTGGCTCAATTTCTTTCCATTTTTTTTCAATGAACGCAATTGTTTCTTTAAAATTACCCGGCTCAATTTTTATATTGAGAAAATGAAACAATTCAGGAACAGTGTTTAAAGTAATAATAAGCGGTTCAGTAGTGTTATGAAGAGATTCAAAATGAAAGTCTTTAACCACCCCCACTACAATTCCATGCTTGTCTTGGATATCAATTTGTCCATTCACACCTTCATTCAGTTCAAGTTTTTTGACAGCCTGTTCATTCAATAAAAATGCTGTTTCACAATCTTTTGGACTATTTTGCAGGAAATCTCTTCCTGCTTTTATCTTCAGGTTAAATGTTTTGACAAAATCCGGGTCAACCATGTAAGTAACCATCGTTGTATATTCTTTCATTTTGGGTGTTTTTACATTCCAAAGACCACCTCCGCGTCCGATTATGTAAAAACTGGCAGAAACATGTTTTATTTCAGGATTTTGCAATAACTCTTGCTTCAATGTTTTAAGTTTATTTTTTACATTAGGGGAATTCAATTCCAGGAAAATCATGTTTTCTTTATCAAATCCAAGATCGCAATTTTTCATGTAATGTAACTGGCGGTAAACGCTGAGCGAAGTAACAATAAGAAAAACCGAAACGCTAAACTGAAAAACTACTAATATTTTACGGATTACACTTTGTCCTTTATATGATACTATTTTCCCTTTCAACACTATTACCGGCTGGCAGCCTGAAAGATAAAAGGCTGACCATGCTCCGGCTATGCTTCCTGTAACAAAAGAAACTCCCAATAAGAATAGTAAAAATTTCCACTCAAAAATTGCCGGCAAATACAATGGTTTCTGGGTGATGTTACGAAAAACAGGCAAACATATTTCGGCTAACGATATCGCAATAATAAAAGCAAAGAAAGTGAACACCAGCGATTCGGCAAAAAAACTCTTCATTATTTGCCCTCTTGTTGCCCCCATTACCTTGCGGATACCAACTTCACGTGCTCTCAGGTCAGAACGGGCAGTAGCCAGGTTCATGTAATTAATACATGCCAGTAATAGAATAAAAATTCCCGTTAAAGTAAATATTTTTATATAATCAAGATTTACAATGCTTAATTCCTTAGAAGAACTTTTTTGAGGATTTAAATGAATAGAAGTTATAGGTTCAAGAAAGGGCAGGAATTTTTTTAATCCATCCTTTCCAAAATATTTTTCAATAAATACTGGGAATTTTTTTTCCAACTGTGCGGCTTTCCCAGCATCTTTTAATAAAAGGTAAGTATAATTATTATGTGATTCCCAACTATTCAGACCCTCCTGTCCTATAAGCATTGTGTCGGTCAGGGTTTCGAAAGAAACCAAAACATCGAAGCTCATGTGTGAATTATGGGGAACATCTTCAAAGACCCCGTCAACTTTTAAAGCAATATTCCCATTGTACGAAATGATTTTCCCGACAGGGTTTTCGTCTCCAAAAAATTTACGGGCAAAGGTTTGCGAGAGTGTAACGGTATTTTTTTCCCTGAGTGCAGCAGAAGAGTTTCCATACACCATTGGCAACGTAAAAATGTTGAAAATGCTGGCATCAGCAAAATAAGGATACTCACTAAAACTTTTATCATTGTAATGTAAAGTGGCTTTAAACCAGGGCATAATACGCACAGCATCTTCCACTTCAGGATAATCGTGAATCATGGCAGGCCCCATAGGCGCCGAAGTCATTGTAGTTTTATCCCATTTCCCCGTCCAGTTTACATTTTCCGACATACGGAAAATACGGTCTGCCTTGGTATGGAAACGGTCGTAACTCCATTCATCATTAATAAACAGTGCTATAAGTATAAAAACCGCTAACCCGGTTGCCAACCCAATAATATTTATTAGTGTATAACTTTTTTGCCGTTTGAAAGTCCGAAAGATAATTTTGATAATATTTTTTAGCATAATTGCATAAATAGAATATTATTTACTCGTATTTTAACGCAAAAACAGGATTGGCTGATGCAACCTTAGCAGCTTTTATTCCAACAGTTATAAGAGCTATCAGTAAAACTGAAAATATAGAATAAATGAAATAAAATACTGTAATTTGTATATGATATGCAAAATTATTAAGCAGATTATTTGAAAGAACAAAAGCGACAGGGCTTCCGATTACGCCGGCAAGTATTACAAGTACTAAGAAATCCTGTATCATAAGTTTTCCTATTTGGAAAATACTTCCTCCCACCACCTTACGTATGCCTATCTCACGTGTGCGCTGTTCGAGTACCAGCGAAGCAAGCCCGTACAAACCCATGCAGGAGATAACCAGCGAAAGGAAAGTAAAATAAATGAATACAATTAGCACATTTTCTTCAGTAGTGTACTGGCTGTGTATCTGTTGTTTAATAAAAAAATATTCAAAAGGCGATTCCGGAAAGTTTTTCTTCCAAATATTTTCTATCCTTGTAATTGTAGCATTAGGCTTGTGATCATTTATTTTTACAAGCAAGGTGTTAAACCTTTCAGGATAAATAAAAAAAGCAGCCGGTTCTATTACCGAATGCAGCGAATAGTAATGGTAATTGCGAATTACACCCACAACGGTGAACTCATCGGGAACCTCGTCACCAATAAATTTGATTTTTTTACCCAGTGGTTTATCCCAGCCAAATTCCCGTACAACAGCCTCGTTTACAATTACAGCAGCCGTACTGTCGGTGGCAAATTCCGGTTGAAAATATCTTCCTTCCACCAATGGAATTTCCATCATTTTGAAAAAATTGTAATCCACAAACCCATAACGTACCATGCAACGTTTACGTATTGAATCACTGGTATAAACGCCTCCCTGCGTACCACTGGCTCCATTGGCATTGGAAGAAAATGCCACACTCTTAACCGAGGGATTTTTCAGGATTTCGTTTTTCAGGATTTCTGACTTCTGCAGGGCTTTGGCTTCATATATGGGAATACCTACAACATTTTCAGGATTATAACCTAAATCTTTTACCGAAGTAAACCGTAATTGCGCTACAATTACCAACACCGAAAATATCATGATTACCGAAATAGAGAACTGAAAAACTACAAGAGTTTTCTGCAGAAATTTCGCCTTGTTTTTCCCCCTGTAACTTCCTTTTAACACCACGGCAGGGCTGAACTTTGAAAGGTAAAAAGCCGGATAGCTACCCGAAAGCAGGCTTGTTACAATAACTATCAGTAACAGCCCGTAATTGAACAGTCCGTTATGTACAAAATCAATTAACAAATGGGTTCCCAGCACAGCATTAAAGCGTGGAAGCAGTAATTCGACAAGCCCCACAGATAAAAAAACAGAAAATATTGTGATTATCAACGATTCACCTATAAAATGGTAAATCAGGTTGCTCCTGTTTGCGCCTAAAACTTTTCGCATCCCGACTTCCTTCGACCGCTTTACCGAACGTGCAATTGCTATATTGATAAAATTAACACATGCAACTAAGAGCACCAGAACAGCAATAAACGAAAAAAGATGTACCCACTTGATATTACCCTGTTTATGCTGAATCTGAAATTTTATATGGTTGGAATGCAGGTGAATATCTTTCAACGGTTGCAAGTACATATCAAGCGAACTGTACTCCTCGTCGTTATCGGTGATATGCCGTTTGATAAAAACAGGAAGTTTTGTTTCCAGTCGGTTTACATCGGCGCCCTCACGAAGTAGCACATATGTTATCAGTGAATTATTACCCCAGTCTTTCAACCAGTCGAATTCTTTTTCCTTTTCGAACGTACGCAACGCAATAAACATGCTACATTGCAGGTGGCAGTTCTCCGGGAAATTCTGCATTACCCCTGTTACAGTGAAAGTTTCTTTATTGAGTATCCGTAAAGGTTTCCCCATTGCGGCAGCCACCGAACCGAAATAACGTTTCGCCAATATTTCGGAAATAATAACAGAATGGGCTTCAGTAAGTGCAGTATTTCGGTTCCCTGCCAGCAACTGAATATTAAAAATGGGTATTATTGAAGCATCTGTTATAAAGCAATTATCTTCATTAAATTGTTTACTACCGTATTGTACAGGAATTTTGCCGGTTAATAATAGCCTTACCGTGTTTTCCACTTCCGGAAAATCAGAACGTAGGGCAGCAGCCAGTGGTCCCATGGTAATGGCAACATGCTGTTCGCCTACACCTTCTTCGTTTTGAATCTCCACAACACGAAAAATACGTTCGTTTTTCGGGATATACCTGTCAAAACCTGTTTCGTGCTGCACATACAACGTGATGAGTAAAAACGAGGTAATACCAAAGGTAAGTCCTATGATATTGATAAGAGAATAAAAACGCTGGCGGGCAAGGTTGCGAAGAGCAATCTTTAAATAATTCCTGAACATATCTCTCGTCTAAACAATCGTTTCAACAAAAGAAGATCGGATATTTTCGTTGATGATTTGTCCGTCGAACAAACGAACAATCCGGTGTGCATATTCTGCATCGCGCTGTGAATGCGTTACCATAACTATGGTGGTGCCTTTGCGGTTGAGGTCGTCGAGCAGGTTCATTACTTCCTCGCCATGTGCCGAATCGAGATTGCCGGTGGGTTCGTCGGCAAGTATCAGGTGAGGCTTGGCAACCACAGCACGGGCAACAGCTACTCTTTGCTGTTGTCCTCCCGATAGTTGCAGTGGGAAATGTTTTTTCCGGTGCATGATTTGCATTTGTTCCAGCACATCCTCTATCCTTTTCCGGCGTTCGGAGGCACTCATCCCCAGATAAATAAGTGGAAGCTCCACATTTTCATACACATTCAGTTCGTCTATGAGATTAAAATTCTGAAAAACAAAACCGATATTGTGTTTACGCATTCCAGCCCTTTGTTTTTCTGATGCCTTGGCTATTTCATTTTCGAGGAAATAATATTTCCCCGAAGTAGGGTTATCGAGTAAGCCTAAAATATTCAGCAAGGTAGATTTCCCACACCCTGAGGGACCCATGATAGCAACGAATTCACCCTCTTTAATTTCGAATGATACATTGTTGAGTGCAGTAGTTTCTACTTCATCGGTTCGGAAAATTTTTGATAAATTTACAGTTCGAATCATAACAGTCTTTTATAAATATTTTGTTTATTTCAGTATAAGTTTGTCTTTATTGCCGAAACCGTCGTACGACGACACTATCACCTGTTCGCCGGGTTCAAGTCCTTCGAGTACTTCGTAAAAGTTGGTGTTCTGGCGGCCCAGCTTAATATTTCGTTTTAGAGCCGTATTTCCTGTTTTATCAAGAATATAAATCCAGTTTCCTCCCGTTTCCTGGAAAAATCCGCCGCGTTTGATGATGATGGCATCGGTAAGGCTGCTAAACTTGAGACGAAGCTGGATAGTTTGTCCGCGTTTGATGTCTTTGGGTGTATCATCGGTAAAAAACATGTCCACCTGAAACGAGCCATTGGTAACGTTGCTGTAAATTTTATGTACTTTCAGCAGGTACAACTTCCCGTCAAGGTCGAATTCGGCTTCCTGTCCGCTAAAAACCCGCGAAATATACCTTTCATCAATATTGGCACGAAGTTTAAAGCCACCTTGGATATTAATTTCGCCCAGGTGTTCGCCCGGCTGTTTGGTTTCGCCTATTTCCACCATGAATGAAGAAAGCTGACCGTCGGCAGGAGCCTTAACTACTAAGTTTTCGAGGTTGCACCGCAGTAGTCCCAGGTTGGAATTCATTCTCTCCATTGAAGAATGAATTTGTTTGCTTTGACTGACTCCCGAAACGGAGTCGAGACGCTGCAAGCCCAGCGCAATCTGCATCTGGCGGAGTGAAAACTCGTAATCCCTCTTTGCATCTTCATATTCCTTGTGCGAGATAAGTCCCTGTTTGTAAAACCCATCTTTACGCTGAAAATCAAGGACAAGTTTATCAATTTCGTACTGCAAACTGGTTATTTCGCGTTGGCGGTTATATTTGTTTTGTTCCAGGCTGATTTTGGTATTGGCAAGGTTGTTTATAGCGTCATACATACGGGTTTCCTGATCCATATAGCTGAGTTCCATTTCTGTATTCGACAGCTTCAGAATGGGGTCACCTTTTTTCAGCATGGCTCCATCCTCCACATACACTTTTTCCACAATTCCACCCTGTACGGCATCAATGTACACAGTATTTTCCGGGTACACTATCCCATCAACCGGGATAAATTCCTGGAACTTCCCTTTTTCAACCCTTGCTATGGTTACCTGTTCCTTATCAATGTACAAACGGCTGCTTTTATCACGCAGAAAGATAAGATAAATAATAAAAAATAAAAAGATTCCGATTCCGCTCAGAATGAGTATTCTGTTTGTTGTCCACTTCTTTTTCTCTATGATTCTGTCCATGTAAAGTTTTTTTCTATAAGTCTCTAATATTGTGCCAATATTACCTATTTATTGTTTTTAAGATAGTTACATTTTTATTTTACAAAAATGTTAAAAAATATGTTCATATACAACTGTGTATTGTTCACATACGAACATTCGCAATCCCAAAAACCAGTTATTATTTGCTAACGGTTATGGGGTCTGATGTAGGTTGAAAGATAATGGATGCGGAGTGGAATTCAAATTCTTTTTTTATTTTTTAATTTATTTTTTCAACAAATTGATCTTAATAACTTTCCCTCGTTAAGTTGATGCATATACGATAATGTGTTGCTTGTAGAACCATATGCCGTAATACCTTTCGCTAAGCAGTAAATCCTTATCAGCATTGGTTTTACAGGCATATTAGCCATAGGATCATTTTAGTTCAATTTTTTGATTTTGACTTGGTATTATTATTTTTTCATCCTCGGTAGTAATATTATCCCTGGTTTTATGATGACATAGAATTATTTTTTTGGTATCAATTTTTAAATTTCTATTGAAGGCATCCATAATCACCCAATACGGGGTAATTACTAAATCTATATTCTTCATTTTGCATACATTATCAGCGGTTTCTGCATCACCAGAGATATAAATTCGTTTGCCATTCCATACAATTAAATAAGAACAATTTCTGAATGAAAAACTGTGTTTAGTTTTAAATTCTGTAATAAAAAAACTTGGTATAGAGTCATTAATCGCTTTCAATTTATATTTTTGCTTACCTGATAAGTAAAGTGTAATAGGCCATGGTCCATATAGTTTCTGATTTGTTTTTTTAAAAAGTTTTTTGCTGTAATGGTCAGCATGTGCATGTGTGTATAAAAATATTGAATAGTCCTGAATGCTGTCTAACAATTTAAAGTCATAAGTCATATAATCATGAGCACCTGATTTATAAGGAAAGTCAACATAAATATTCATTTTCCCATCAGTCATGAAAAATCCACAATTTCCAATAAATGTTATGTCAATATTTTCGGATTGTGAAAATGAAAAGAAAGAGATTAAGCTAAAAATTACTGTCAGAATAACTTTATTTAATTCAATTTTCATGATACTCTTCTTTTTTTTATATTATAGTTAAATACAATTTCTGCTATGTTTTTTATTAATCAGTAAAGTAAACAAATTCATTATAATTATTTCGTATGTATTTACTAATCTGTTTCAATGTATTTGGAATTATCTCATTGTATTTTTTATTAAGGTTGTTAACAGTCAATTGAAAATCTGAGCTAACACCTTTTTTTCTTGGATGTAATAGTCATACAAATTTTCTGCTTTCATTTATTTTATATTGCTTTTAATTTTTATTTTTTATCCTGCAGAAATGCATCCCGAGTATTCTCAAAACCGCTATGTTCCGGGCGGCAAAACATTTGCCGCTGAGCCGGGGGATTGCCTATAACGGTGGCAATATGGACAGAAAGGAATTGCGGAGAACGTCACTGTCTGCCGACACCGAAGTTTGAGCTGGGCAGAATGTTTAAATTACCACTAAAACCCTTATTGCATATAGCCTTTATTGGCGGTAGTTTTTCATTGTTCCAAATAATTTTTTGCATATTCAATCCAGTCATTTACAAATCTATCCAAAAATATGTCGGGTTGAATTCCTATATTGTCTAACGGATAGTCAGGCAATCTCATCATTCTCACAGTTGGCATATATAATGAATAATTTGGGCAATCAATCTTGAATTCCATAACAGAGACATAATCAATAGCACCATAAGTGGTTGTTCCCATTATTTTGACTTTTTTGCTTTGTTTTGCATTAAGAACAAATTTTTCTGTTGAACTGCCACATTTTTTATCAACTAATATCACAACTTCTTTTGGGTAAGGATAGATTGAATCTTGTTTTGTGAATCCAAAATTTTCGTTTTCGCTATACGGTATGAATTTTCCAATGTTCGGCTTCATTCTCTCAATATCTTTTCTAACTGAAAAGATTTCTTCAGAATTCTTTGCTGTGTCAGCCGTATTAGCCCACCTTTCTAAATTGTCAATAAGCGTTTTACTCACAAGATATTCTCCGCTCAGGTACCTAACTGGATTAGTATAAATATACGGAAGCAAGGGTTTATATGCATTGTCTGTTCCACCGCCGTTACCACGCAAATCAATTATCAGGTTTTCGTATGAACAAATTTTTGATTTATTTGATTCAAGAAGTTCCTTTATTCTATCAACATATTCATAGTCAAAACTTGAAATTCGAAATAATAAGGTTTTTTCACTAACTGGTTTTATATAAAAACCTTCTATCTCATTTATAATTATTGCAATAGAATCTTTCGAAAGTGCAGGATTAGGTTGTTCTTTAATATAAGTTGCCTGGACTCCTTCAAAATTCAAAACACAATCATAATGCAAACTATATGTTTCTTTTATTTCCGAGTGATTCCCTTTATAATAAGTCGCTTCGTTGCTTTTTAGTAGTTTAAACTTTATTTCTTTCGGTTTCCAAGATTCGTTCTCTGAACTGATAATAAAGCCAAGATAAGTGTCATTTTGCTTTTTAATTCCAACTTTATATCCGCCTGAAATCCAAATGCCTTCAATTTTGTCTTTGCTTTTTAGCAGTTGTTTCTTAAAAGTTGAAATTTCAATTGGCATTATTTCAACATTAGTCGTAACAGTTTCAGATTTGTTTTGATTCTTTAAAACTAAAACTAAATGACCATCTTTGAAATAGTTGCAATATTGTTCGAGGTAATGTTGGCATTTTATATTTGAATTGGTTTTAACAGAGTTAAACAATGAATTTTTGAAACTATTATAACCGGTAATATCTTTAGTTTTTTCACCAAATCCGGGATATTCGGTCTCAACTTTTTGGACTATTTGTTTAAAAACAGAGTCACACTCACAGGTACTTTGAGAAATAAGGGTTACGCTCTGTAGCAATAAAGTCAATGTCAATAATGTCAGTCTGTTCATATTCTTGGTTTTTATAAAATTACCGCTAACGTTTGGCGGTATGTTTTTGTTGCAGATTTCGAAGCATAAATCTGTCAAGTTACACGAAAGTTTATTAGATGCAGAAACGCTGGAACCCGCACTGTCTCGGCAATAAACTATACCGCCTGTTAGCGTTTCGTTGGCTATATTTTTAACACAAATCATTCTTTACGTTTCAGGCGTTACTAGTTTGAGATTAAATGATAAAATTTACCTGCATTATACTTTTAATCCTTAATACATCGAACGGACATACCTTCTCCCTTGTCCCAATCAAGCCATTGAAACGTTCCATTGTAGTACATTGAGCGGGTTTTGGAAGTTTTATGTGTGAATTTTGTTGAAGTCCACCAGTATCCCCACTTACCAATGGCAACAAAAGTGTATACATTTTTGTCATAGCAAGTACGGCGTCCACCAGGGAGTCCTGAAAAACCGCTTTCGTTTGTGCCATTACCCTCTTCAAACCACCCTTCTTTATTCTTCAGTTTTGTTCCTGCAACTTTCCATCCACCAAGATAATCAGTTAATTCCCTCCATTCTTTATTTGTAGGAATGTGCCAACCTTTTGGGGCTAAGCCACAAGAGTCATTAACTGCATACCAATTGTAGAGTTTGCCATACTTGGCTCCATTGGCAGTATCGTTATTATAATAACACCAGGCTGGTTTTTTTGCTTTCGCTGCATTGTCCCATTCTTCTGCCGTAATAACCTGTGGTATTGAGTCCCCGTTTCGAAATGTATCAACATTAAGATTTTCAGTCATCCAAGTTTGGTTACCAATTTTAATAGATTTAAAATTCTGTGCATTTGCAAATGATATAAGCATCAAACAAGAAATGAGAAAAACAAAACAAATTGATTTTTTCATAGTCATGAATATTAATGTTTTCCCTACTCTGTTACGTGGCTTTTCGGGTTTTGCCATAGACTCTTTTTTACCAATGACCGATAACGGTTGCGGTATGACCAGTAAGGGATTGCGGGCTACTTTCCTGTCTGCCGACACCGAAGTTTGAGCGGGGCAGAATGCTTGAAAACCCACTGAAACCCTTATTGCATATAGCACTTGTTGTGCGTTCGTGCTTTATTTTATCATAAAATTTAACAGTTTATATCTACTTACAAATCCGCTTTTTTCAATAGTTTTCTGTGATGCTTGATTTTCAATTGCACATCCACAACTTGGTTTTAAGTTGTTATTAATAGAGAATTCTCTCAGGTTCAAAATAATCTGTGAACCAATAGCATTTCCTCTTTTTGAAGGATTAACCCACACTCCCAAATCACAAAAGCTCCAATCCGGATGTGTCCTTATTACCATTCCACAACCAACAAATTCTTCGTTTTTGTAAAATTCAAAAACATTCTCATTTTCTATAAAATCAATTAATTGCTGTTCTGTTTCAAAAAGTTCCTTTATTGATTCATCTTGTCCGAGTAATAATTCAACTGATAAAAGGTCGGCCCTTTTCATCTTTATGGTCAAGTCTTTTTTTATCAATGGTTCAAAATAATCACGATACAATAATCCAAGAATCGAATATGGAAGTTTCTTTAATAAACAGTTACTTAATAAAAGTGAATCAAATGATTTACAGTAAATATCCGTTATTGATAAGTCTTTCAAAAGTTGTCCGAAAAATTCATTACTGTCAGGTATGTATTTGTCTAATACATAAAACTCAATCAAAACGCCATCATTGTTCCTAATCGCATAACCAATTTCATTATCTTCCGCTTGAAAAATATAGTAATCAGAATTACATATCATTAATTCAATGAACAACTCTTGAAACTCAGGTAATGAGTTCAAATAATCTGTCCGATATTTTTTGATTTTATCAATTGTCGTTTTTACAGTTTTCATAATTTGTAAAACTATTGGCTCAGTCTCTTAGCATGGCGCACAACGTTGAGTGTATGCAGCGTGCAGGAGTTCGTGACCATTTCACTATCCACCGATACTGCCTTTGCCAGCGAGCTATGAACTTGCAAATTGCTCTGAAACCCGCATGATGTATACACTGTGTTGGCACCAGTTATTTGTTATATCTTTAATCCAATTACAATTCCAAGTTTTAATACAGGATAGAAAAATTTCCCAGGATTATCCCGAATATCAACAAGGTAGAACCCGCGTTGATATTCATCGTTCGGTCTTGTTCTTTCTTTGTGAACAGTTTCCTTATATCTGGCTCCTAATCCAGCAAAATAATCAAAGTAAAAATGTTGGCCCAAATCCTTTCTAAATCCAACTTTCAAATAGAAATCACATACTATTTTATCAATCTTAATAGATTCCGAATATATTGAATCCAAATCTCCATATTTAAAGCTACCTGTGGTATTATAGTTTAATTTACCGCCACTAAAACCTAAAGAAAAATAAAGCTTTTCATTTGCAAATCTTTTATATTCAAGCCCTAAGTTAATACCATTAGTTGATTCATTGTACATCCAATTACGGTAATATAAACCAAGTCCAAACGATAGACTTTGATTACCATTAAAGTCTTTTTCAATACCAATATTTGCAAATGGATGTGAAATATCAATATTTTGAAGAACATTTGTATAAATCCGAGTGTAGTTATTTTCTTCTTGCCCATAAATTATCCCGCAAGTAAAAATCAATATTAATGTAATTCTATTTCTCATATTTCGCTATCTGTCAGTTTTTATAATTGGTGCCAACGTTTTGGCGCTTGGCGCAGTGGCGGATTTAAAAGCATAAAACTGTCAGCCTGCAAAAATGCCCAATAGGAGCACTTTACTTGAATTAACCACGTCATCCGCCATTGTGCCAAACGCCTGTTATGCTTAGGTGTTATCATGATATCCATAGCAAAATAGAATGTTTGACAACCCAAACATCTTTTTCTTTAAAACATAATAATAGATGTCCTGAACTAGCTTTCGAGTCACAATTGCGACTCATGTACAGTATTGCAAACTTGTGATTATCAGAGATAGCTATTTTTGAAAATTCATAAAAGCAATTGTAATCTTTAAAGCATTTGTGAAATTTATTAAATCCATTTCTACTTACCTTGAAAAATGATTGATATTGTTTATTCTTGAAAATATTTATACTGTTTGTATTTCTACATTTAGTCAAGTAATTTAGGTCAATTATGCTCGTGTCAAGTTGCTTGAATTTTTGAAACAAATCAATGAAGTTTGAGTCTACAGGTGGTTGTTCATTAAATCGGCTAAATTTCATTTTGCTCAATTCGCTGCCTTTCCAGTCATAATTATAGTGAACAGTTGATTCGCGAATTAAAAATTTTCCAGTAGAATCCTTTGTAAAATCAATCAAGCATGAATTATAAATATCACATGATTCTTTCTCGGTCAGAGTTTGAGAATAAGTCATGTAAGGTATCAACAGAAATATTAGTATGTTTTTCATTTTTTACACTTAAGCATAACGTCTGTATAACCACCATTATGGCGGTTATTTCGTAATTAGTTATTCTTTTTTTTCACAAATATATAAATTTTAAATATCCAGATTATCCAACGGTTTTTTTTATTTTATCGAAACCTTTGGTTGTTATGTTTATAAATTAACCCCGCCAGGGTTAAAAACCCTAACGGGGTCGGCTCCATTTTTTCATTTGCATCCCGTTCGGGACTTCCCGCTATATTCCGGGCGGCAAATGCTTTGCCGCTCAGCCGAAGAGTTCATGTCCACTTCACTATCCACAGTTACTACCTTTGCCAGCGAGCTTTGAACTTGAAAAACCTCTGAAACCCGCATGATGTATACACTATTGTTACTTGCCGTATTTACTTTTCATTTGCTTTATTATTTTAACTATCCCATCTTCAGCGTTTTTACTTCCACAATTCATTATCACAATATATCCAATTAATTGGTTTCTATCAATTTGTACGTAAGATAAGAAGATCCATCAGAACCCG
>JALOCA010000019.1 GCA_023227965.1 Lentimicrobiaceae bacterium
TCCGGAGAAAAGCTGTGAGCTGTTGGATGGATCGCCTCTGTCGGGCACTTTGGAGAATTTCATGTTGTACAATGCGAAATCATGCAATGAATATACACACAAATATATCCATATTGAGTGGAGATGTATTTGAAATGTACACATTTTTAATATTTCGGTCTATAGCAATTCTCCCCATTTTGTCATAAGTTTGGAATGTCAAATTGTACTTTATTCCAATCAAGAACAAGTAAAAGATCAACAAAAATGGCTACTAACAGATTAATTGGAGAATTGCCCAAAGTGGGGATCCGGCCCGTTATCGACGGACGGTTACAGGGAGTGCGGGAATCACTCGAAAATCAAACCATGAATATGGCCAAGGCTGCGGCACAACTGATCAGCGAAAATCTTCGTTTCCCTAACGGAGAAAAGATTGAATGCGTGATCGCCGATTCGACCATTGGCGGAGTGGCTGAGGCTGCCATGTGCGCCGAAAAATTTGCCCGTTCGGGTGTCGGGGTCTCACTGACTGTCTCCCCTTGCTGGTGTTACGGAACAGAAGTAATGGATACAGATCCACTGTTGCCCAAAGCGGTTTGGGGCTTCAACGGGACCGAACGTCCGGGGGCTGTATATCTTGCTGCAGCGCTTGCAGGATATGCGCAGAAGGGCTTACCTGCGTTCGGTATCTATGGACACGACGTTCAGGATAAGAAAGACGGTTCCATCCCGGAAGATGTGAAAGAGAAGATTTTGCGTTTTGTCAAAGCCGGTCTCGCGGTAGCGCAAATGAAAAATAAATCGTACCTCTCGCTGGGTGGTATGTCGATGGGTATTGCCGGATCGTATGTCGATCAGGAGTTCTTGCTCGACTATCTCGGCATCCGTACTGAGGTTATTGATATGTCGGAGCTGATACGCCGTGCCGAGCGTGGCATATACGATCCTGCCGAATACGCTAAAGCGATTGCCTGGGTAAAGAAGAACTGCAAAGAGGGCAAGGACCTCAACGATCCTGCCAGTCAGGCAACCAGGGAGCGAAAAGACTGGGAGTGGGAGATGGTGGTCAAGATGACCCTTTCGGCCCGCGACCTGATGATAGGAAACCCAAAACTGAAAGAGCTGGGACATGGCGAAGAGGCGCTTGGTCGCAATGCCATTTTGGGCGGTTTCCAGGGACAACGTGCCTGGACAGACCATCTGCCCAACGGTGATTTTATGGAGGCAATTTTGAACTCCTCGTTCGACTGGAACGGCATCCGTCAGGCTTTTGTCTTCGCAACAGAAAACGATTCATTGAATGGTGTCTCCATGTTGTTCGGACATCTGCTTACCAATACGGCCCAGATCTTCTCCGATGTTAGGACTTACTGGAGTCCTGAATCAGTTGAGCGGGTGACAGGCAGCAAACTCACCGGCAAAGCAGCAGGCGGAATCATCCACCTGATCAATTCCGGATCAACGACCCTGGATGCCACTGGAAAGCAAAAAGCAAACGGCCAGTCCGTTATGAAACCATTCTGGGAAATCTCAGAGGCCGAGGCACAAGCCTGTCTGGATGCCACCGACTGGGCCCCAGCCGACCTTGGCTATTTCCGCGGAGGCGGTTACTCTTCCCATTTCAAAACTGAGGGAGAGATGCCTGTCACGATGAGCCGCATCAATCTGGTGAAAGGGATTGGACCTGTTTTGCAACTGGCCGAAGGTTGGACCATTGATCTTCCGGACGAGGTGCACAATACCCTGGACCAGCGTACCAACCCGACCTGGCCAACAACCTGGTTTGCCCCGCGGACCAATGGCAAAGGAGCCTTTGCGGATGTTTATAGTGTGATGGCCAACTGGGGCGCCAACCACGGAGCCATCAGTTTCGGGCACATCGGCGCTGATCTGATCTCGCTGGCTTCGATGCTTAGGATCCCGGTTTGCATGCACAATGTGGAAGAGGGCAAAATTTTCCGCCCTGCTTCCTGGAGCGCCTTCGGAATGGACAAAGAGGGATCCGACTACCGCGCTTGCGATACTTATGGGCCAATCTACGGGAAAACAAGATGAAATTGGCTTTAAATGCCATTTAGTCAAAGAATCCTTTGAGTTTCCTTTGAGTTTTCCTTCGGGGCCTTCGTGGTAAGATTTAATTCTTTAACCACAAAGGGCGCGAAGGGTGACACGAAAGACACAAAAAGAGAATTGAATTAGTAATGAGAAATTTTATAATTGGCTTAAAATAAGTACTTTATTTAATTTGTGTTATATGAAAGGCCGGAGGGGACACCCATTCGGCCTTTTTGTTTTCGTATTTAGATAACTTATCTCCTCCTTTCTCGTTAAAAGTAAGGTATCACATCATTTTCAATTTTCAATTTTTTAAGTATTGTGGATGGGTTCGAAATTCGCTGTAAGTCAGTCAGTTTTTACGAAGAAAAGTGTCCTGAAAGATTATTATACCGTCTTTCTAAGCCGGCAGTTGAGTCTCCTTGGTAGGAAAGAGGTGCATCTTGGCAAGGCTCCGTTTGGAATTTTCGGTGATGGAAAGGAGTTGGCGCAGATTGCCTATGTAAAATGCTACCGCGACGGGGACTGGCGTTCAGGGTACTATCGCGACCAAACTTTCATGCTGGCGGCTGGAATGATGACCCCAACGGAATTTTTCTCTCAGCTATACGGGGATACCAATACTATCAACAATCCGTCCACCGGAGGTCGCAATTTCAATAACCATCATTCAACTGCAAACAGATCAGCCGCTGGAGGGCTTCTGGAGCTAGCGTTGATGAAGAATTCTGCAGCAGACCTTTCTCCCACTGCCGGACAAATTCCGCGTCTCCTGGGATTGGCACAGGCCTCCAAGCTTGTCAGGGACCATCCCGAATTTGCACCACATACGGCAGGCAAAATCACCGGAGATGAAGTGGCATTTGGCTCAATAGGCGAATCCAGTACCTCCGAAGGGATGTTTTTCGAAACCATCAATGCCGCCTGTGTACTTCAGGTTCCTTTGGCCGTGGCCATTTGGGACAATGGTTATGGAATCAGTGTGCCCGTTGATTTGCAAACGGCGAAAGGCAGCATATCAAAGGCTTTGAAGGGATTCGAAACAGATGGAGAGGATTTGGGGTGCAGAATATATTCCTGCAAGGGGTGGGACTATGCTTGTATGGTCCAAACTTTTGAAGAGGGAATTGCCCTTTGCCGGTCAAAGCATCAACCGGTCATATTTCATATTGACGAACTTACGCAGCCGTTGGGCCATTCAACTTCCGGCTCACATGAGCGATACAAGAGTGCTGAACGTCTGCAATGGGAACAGGATTTTGATGCCATCGTGAAATTCAAAGAGTGGATCATTCTCGAGGGATATGGGGATACGGATACCTTGGCGCAACTCGAAGAAGAGGCATCACGGGAAGCCAGGGCCGCCCGTGATCTGGCCTGGAGCAATTACATCGCCGGATTTGAAGAAGAGAGTGTCGGCTTAAAAGCGATTGTCAGTTCCATTTCAAACAGTTTTACCCCACTGTCCACAAAATCAGCTGAGTTAAAAGCATTGTTAAAAGCGGCATACCCTACCAGGAAGGCGTTGATCAGGTTTGCTAAATCCTTGCATAGAACGGTTGTTGGAAATTCCTCATTAAAGGAGCAGGATCAGCAATTGGCCTTATGGATAAAGACTTCCGAAGAGATCGGCGAGCGACTTTTCAGCATTCCCCGGTCGGAGGAATCGGCAAAATATCCTACCGGAGATATAGTTAAAATTGAATATAGTAATGATCCGGCCTGGGTAACCGGGTCAGAACTGCTAAACAAGAATTTCGATCTGCTGCTGCAAAAATATCCTTTGATGCTCTCTTTCGGGGAGGACACTGGTGTTTTGGGCGGAGTCAACCAGGAGACGAAAGGGTTGTCGGAGAAATTCGGACTCCACCGTGTTTTCGACACCGGGATCCGCGAGACAACCATTATCGGACAAGGGATCGGTTTGGCATTGAGGGGATTCAAACCAATCGCCGAGATACAATATCTTGATTATCTCATATATGCACTTCCTACATTGGCCGATGATCTCTCAACCCTGAATTACCGTACCTGCGGACGGCAGATCGCACCACTCATTATCCGTACCCGCGGACATCAGCTGCAAGGCATGTGGCATTCAGGATCCCCGATGAGTATGCTGCTTGGCTCGATGCGGGGTATTCATATTTGCGTTCCGCGAAACATGACGCAGGCTGCGGGCTTTTACAATACCCTGCTCAAAGGTGAAGAACCAGCTCTGGTGATCGAACCTTTGAAAGGATATTATGTGCGTGAGAAACTGCCTGAAAATATAGGAGAGTATTGTATCCCACTGGGTATTCCAGAAATCTTGCTGGAAGGCACTGATTTAACTTTGGTTACTTATGGCTGGAATGTAACCATAGCCTTGGAGGCAAACGCGATCCTGAAATCGATGGGTATCTCGGTAGAGTTGATTGATGTGCAAACCCTTGCACCCTTTGATACCGGTCACCTAATTACCCAATCGGTTATCAAAACAAACCGCCTTGTTTTACTGGATGAAGACGTGCCAGGCGGAGGTACCGGCTATATGCTTCAAAAGATCCTGGAACAGAAAGAGGCGTTTTATGCGCTGGATGAGCAACCGCTGGTGATCTCTGCCCGCGACCACCGCGGAGCTTATGGTACAGATGGCGAGTATTTCTCTAAGCCGAATGTTGATTCGGTACTGGAGGCAGTGCTTGGGATGATGAGAGGAAATAGGAATTAAAAATTAAAAATTACAGATTAAAAATTGTCTCTTGTCTATAGCCTAGCGCGTCCATTAACTTTTCATTCAATTTCCGGTTTTTCCCTTTAAATGGATGACAGTGAATGTGGATGGCGGGATTAAAGTTTAATTCAATAACGGCATAATTGTCGGGTGTTGCTTCCTTCGCTGGATTCAAAATAATCATATCCAGACCAGTAATTTTTACATTTAGGGCCGAAGCCGCTTTTACAGCAATTTGTTTGTAGGAATCGGGTATATCATCTGTAAAATCGATGCTGTCACCACCGGTGCTGATGTTCGAATTTTCGCGCAGGAACACCACTTCTCCGGATTCCGGTACATCATCGAAATCCTTTTGTTGTGATTTTAAGAATATTACCTCGGCTTCGCCAAGCTGGATTTTTTCCAGGGGAGTATGATATCCCTTGCCGCGCAAAGGGTCTTGATTTTTGATGCCGACCAATTCTTTAATGGATAGAATTCCATTTCCGGTTACGTTTGCCGGCACACGGTGCAATATGCCCACGACCTGATTGTCGATAACGAAAAACCTGAATTCTTTTCCTTCAACGAATTCTTCTATCAGGATGGTGGAGTCGTGCTCAAAAGCAATATCAACTGCCCTGTGAAATATGGATTCATCCCTGTTTTCCTTTAGAATGGTAATGCCGATACCAAAATTGGTTTGGTTCGGTTTGATAACTACAGGTTTTCCTTTAAACAGCTGAAAATCAAATCTTGCTGTTTTAGCTTGGGTATAATTGTATCCTTTGGGAACGCGAATGCCCGCCTCTTCGAGAATTTTTTTGGTAACAAGCTTGTTTTCCATGGCCAGAACGCTTGCATAATTATCGAGCGAGCTCTTCGTTGCCTGCTTTACATATTGGGTATTTCCGTTTTGATGTAACCTGATGAAATTCTCTTTTCGGTCCAGAATTTCAAATGAAACGCCCCTTTTCAAAGCTTCACGAAGTAATAACTGGGTAGAGAGCTCCATATCTTCCAATCCCATGAAATTGTAGTCTTTTCGCTGGCTTTCATTTAAATAATTGCGGGCTTTCTCCATATGGAAAGGGATATATCCCATCTTCAGAATACCATCGAGTACCTCGTAGACTCTTCGCTGTTTTGGGCTTTTGATATATTCTGCTGCCAGCTCTAAGGCTTTTTGGTAGTCATCATTATTTACCGCTAGTTTTCGAAACAAACCGGTCATTTCATCTATATGTTGTTTTGCTTTTTGCCAGATATCAACATATTCGCCGGTTGGATCATGAACAAATGGAACCGGACCCAACCCATACAGGGCAACATATCCCAGGTAATTGTTCGCATGCAATTGGGATGCAGCATCAAAATTGTCTGGCTCTTTTGTAAGCAATCCATAAAGTGCAAGCAGATGTAAAAAAGAGAGCGCTTCTTCTGTTATGCCTGCCTTGGACAATGGATCAATATCAACAAACCTGATTTCAATGTAGGATATATGATCAGGTCCATTTGTAAATTTTGGCCTTACCGGAGAATACAGTTCCTTCATGGATTCGATTTTTCCATCTTGAACCATCTGGTCGAGGCTTTGCCTAAAATTTTGGACAGAGCTGTAATCGGGATATAGCTCGCCAATATTCCTGTAACCATAGCAACTGTTACGAATGGAGAGGCCAATTACATGTTGAGCGATGCTGTAAGGAGATTCCTTGCATTTCAGCTCCATCGACGAATCTACGACAGGGCTATTCCCATAAAGCAAAATGTACAACCATCTTAACCTGTGCAACTGTCGTATTGTTTTAAGGTAAACTTCATCCTTGAACGCTTCGTAGGTTATTGATGGTTTGCTTTGACGATATAGCATTTCCATTAACTTCTCTCCGAAAGAAAGATTAAAGTGGATTCCTGAAAACAGTTGGTTTTTGGGTCCGTATTTCAGGGCCAGATGTTCGCGGTATTGCTGGGCATCTTTCCCTGCTTCATCGAATTGGGCAATTGGAATTTGGTTATCATTTGGTAAAACAGGTGGTATGCTTTGCGGCCAAAGGTATTCATTGGTCAGTTCCAGGCTCACAACATCATGAAGGGTTTCAAGAAAACCCAATGTTTGTTTAATATCGGGCAGTGGCGGGGTGATCATTTCCACTTGACTCTCAGAAAAGTCAGTAGTGATGTAAGGATTCTGACGTTTATTCCCGAATATCATTGGATGCGGGGTTTGCGCCAAATTTCCGGATTCGTCCACGCGAATGTTCTCTTTTTCGATGCCAAAGAGCGCATCAAACCACATATTCCCTTTTATTTGACTCGCAGCTGATTTAAACATGTCCTGTCTCATCTGTTTTTTTTTGGTTTTTTATAAATAGCTTGAAAAGAATAACATAAAGTAATACCAGCAATATGCCTTTTGCGATGCTGCTGATGCTGATGCTCCACCATACGGAGGAGAGCTCATTTTTCCAGAGATGGATCAAAGCATATGCCAGTGGTATTCGAAGGAGTGTAAGTCCAATCCCCGTAATTGCCGGAATATTGGTTCGTCCCCAGCCAAAAAAAGCGCCGGTAGCCATCAGCTCCAGACACATAAACAACTGGGATATCCCAATAATTGTCAGATATTCCCTTCCCATGGCAATGCTTTCCGGATCTTTCAGGAAGATTGAAAACAACGTTGATGGAAACATAACCAGTATAGCTGTAGTAATCACTCCTATAATGACCGACAGCATTATTCCCGCGCCAAATATTTTCCATTGTTTATCATAATCCTTTGCACCGTAAGCTTGTCCTGAAATGGACGACAAAGCATACATGAATCCGGCCACGGTCATATAGGAGATCGCTTCAATTTGTACACCGACCTTTTGTACCGCTATTGCATTTGCACCCCAATGACTTATGATACGGGCCATCAGAATAGCGATGATGGTGAATGAAACCCGTTGGATAGCCGGACTGATTCCTATTCCTACTATTTTTTTGAGAAGTGCACTTTGGAATGGAACGAGGCCTGGATTTATATTCTCCGTTCGGTTTAGTTTTCTGTAAAACAGGAATGTCGCCAAAGCTTGTGACAGAATGGTGGCGATAGCAGCCCCGTTAATACCTAAGCCAACCCAAAAAATGAGAATTGCATCTAGTAATATATTTACAATTAGCGCGGCTGCATTGATTCTGAAAGGTGATCGGCTATCCCCATAACCGATAAATACGCTGGTATAAAACTGATTCTGAAACGAGAATATGATACTCAGTCCAATGAGGGCCAGATAAACAGATGCGTCGCGTTCAATTCCGGGATTGTTTAATTGGATAAAGCCAATCAGGTAATTCCTTCCAAAAGCAAGCAAAACAGAGCAAACCAACGCAGTGACGATTACAGCCAACATGCCACTCCGGATATAACTCTTTGCAAGACGAAAATTTCCCTCTCCAATGGCATGTGATACTTTTATTCCTGCACCAACTGTAAAAAGGGAGGAAAGCCCCCAGCCCAAATTCATGTAAAACCCTGCAGATCCAACTGCCGCAACCGCCCCAGCGCCAAGTTTTCCTACAAAAATTATGTTGATAAAATTGTAAGCCATAGACATGAACGAGGTTACAATAACCGGGAATGCCAGTCGTATAAGCTGTTTTAAATTTGAGTCCGGCTGGCTTACCTCAAGAATGGCTGAAAAGTCTCTCTTCTGAAAATTCATCTCTTAATCAAGAATATATGTTTAAACATATCAACATAATGAATCAAAAAAAATCAACAACACGTATCAATATCCTTTAATACTACAGCAAACAATTCTTTGATGTAGGGTTTATTTACAGAGAAATAGATCTCTTTCCCTTCTTTGCGGGCGTTAAGTATTTTGGCACGCTTCAGTAAATTTAAATGATGTGAAATTGTTGGACGGGACAAAGTAAACTTACTTGCGATATCATTCACGCACACTTCCTTTTGGGTAGCAAAAATCATAATAATCTCCTGCCGGGTTTTATCGGCCAAGGCGCTGAAAAAATCAGGGCATTCTTCACAGAAACAGGCGTTGCTTTCTGATTTTATTTTCTTAATGCGTTTAAGCATATCTACATGTTTTACGGTGCGAAAATAGTGAATTTATTTAAAACGCGCATTTATTTCTAATTATTTCCGCAATTTTCATTCAGTAATTTCTAAACGTTAATTTGTAATCTGTAATCTGTAATTTTTAATTTCTTATTGAAGATTCCCTGACCACCAATTTTGTTTGAAGAACGACAGTTTCCACAAACGATGGATCTTCCATTTTTTTAAAGAATAGTTCTGCTGCCTTAATGCCGATCTCCCTGGTAGGATGCATGATGGAGGTAAGTTGCGGAGTTGAAAAGGTCGCATGGAATTCATCGGCAAAACCTGCGACTCCGATCTCTTGCGGGATTTTGAGCCCTCGTCTTTTAAGCTCTTTCATCACAGTAAATATGACCATGTCGTTGATTCCAAAGATGGCATCCGGAGGTTCAGGAAGGTTGAGCAGATCATCTGTAATCCGGAGAGCCTCTTCGGAGAGCATGTTGCATGGACGTAACAGATCGGGATTAAATTTCAATCCCGATTCCTTGAGTCCGGAGAGATATCCCTCTACTCTGTCGCGGGAAATGTTGAGGTGGGCGGGTCCAGATATAAATGCAATGCGCCTGTATTTTTCCGCGTTAAAATGGCGGATAATCTGCTCAACAGCATCCTTGTTGTCGATCACTACGCATGGAGCCGATTCTGACAGACAGACCCGGTCGAAAAAGACCAATGGTATTTCGTCATCAATCAGTTGTAAAAAATGGTCAAAACGATCTGTCTCTTTACTCAAACAGACAATCATCCCATCTACCCTTGCCTTCAGCAGATTGGAGACAGATTCAATTTCTTTCTCCATGCTTTCATATGATGAAGCCAGCAGGATAAAATAACCTCGACTCTTGGCGTACTCTTCAATACCGGAGATGATAGAGGAGTAGAAATGGGTAACCAGATCGGGTACAATCACTCCGATCATATGTGTCTCCTGCTTTAGCAAACCCATCGCGAGCGGGTTGGGTGTATAATTCCAAACCGCAGCAAGCTCCTGTACCTTCCTGGTAAGTTCAGGACTGATATCCGGATGATTTTTCAGAGCCCTGGAAACAGTAGAAATGGAGATGTTCAGCTCTGAAGCAAGATCTTTTAGCGATAAATGCCTTTTGGCCATACTGGTATAAAATCGATCGGCTGAAATTACAAAACTATTGACGTATCTCCGCCAAAATCTGAAAAAAGAGCAAAGAAAACATGTTCCACAACATTTTTTCTTCTCCGCAAAGCTTTGCAATAGGAGACATATTTGGCAAAACGGATTAGTTTCGTGACTTTTGAGTCTCTTTTGAAGAACTTATGCTTCGAAAAATCAATATTTATTCATTACGAAATGGAAAGAAAGAAAAAAGGCCTATTTACCACTGAAGACGGAAGAAACCACACGTTAATTTTCTTCCTGGTTGCGCTTCTTTTTACTTTATGGGCAGTTGGTAACAGCTTGATAGATACCATGGACAAGCATTTTCAGGATTACTACCATCTGACAAAGGCCGACTCGGCCAATGTTCAGTTTTCACATTACCTGGGCTATTTTTTCATGGCATTGCCTGCAGGGTGGTTTATTCATAGACTTGGTTATAAATGGGGGATTATTTTGGGTTTGAGTTTAGCTGCATTGGGCTGTCTGTGGTTTTATCCTGCAACCAAAATTGACGGGTTCTGGGCGGTTCTCCTTGGCGTTTGCCTGGTAGCCATGGGTTTCTCATTCCTCGAAACTGTCGCCAATCCATATACCACCGTGTTGGGAGATCCAAAATATGCGGCATCCCGCATTAACCTGGCGCAGTCTTTCAATGCTATTGGCTGGCCAATCGCCCCGTATATTGGCGGCTTATATTTCTACCATTCCGATGCTACTCTTTCGGCTCAGCAAAATGCTGAAATTGCACATAAAACAATGTGGATACCCTATGTAGCGCTTGCTGTTATTATTATGGTACTGATTATCGCTTTTATTAAAAGTAAGATGCCGGATGTCGTTGAAAAAGAGAATGACCATAATTCCGAAAATCAAACAGCCAAAGTCGATGTATTTGGCCAACAAAGTCGCTTGTCGACAGTCCTTTTATATGTTTGCGCTATTTTATTCAGTTTTGCTTTAGGTATGATTTTCCGCTTCTTTGCCCAATTATTTTATATGGACAGGGAGACGCTTGCCAATCCTGATGCTATGTTAGCCTTGAACCATACTTTAGCTATGGTGTTCGATGTTACTACCATTATTGCGGGTGTGGCTTCAATTGTTTTTATAACACTCAAAAAGAAACAACTAATTCACAAAAACAGCATTTGGTCGGCGCCACACTTTACTGGGGCAACTATTTCGCAATTTCTTTATGTGGCAGCCCAGGCGGGCATATTTAGTTTCTTTATCAACTACATGGTCGAAGATGTCCCTGCCATAGGTGAAAGCTTGAAATCAAGCTGGTTAATCGGTGGCGAAAATGGATCAATTCTTCGTAACGGGGCTTATTTCCTGACAGAGAAGGGTGCTACCTCCCTCATGTCGTGGATGGCATTCCCATTGTTCCTTTTAGGACGTTTTACCGGTTCGTTTATATTGAGGGTTACTAAGGCACATAAAATGCTTGGCCTCTATGCGTTTATAAATGTGATATTAATGTTTGTTGTTGTAGCCAAACTGGGTTGGGTGTCAGTAATTGCGGTTTTCCTTAGCTTTTTCTTTATGTCAATCATGTTCCCCACAATTTTCTCACTTGGTATCTTTGGATTGGGAGAAAGATCAAAAGTGGCATCATCGTTCATTGTTATGGCCATTATGGGGGGAGCTGTATTGCCAAAGGTAATGGGGGAGATAGCCGATGCAGATGGGATGTCGGCAGGTTACATTGTCCCGGCTGCCTGCTTTGTTGTGATTGCGCTGTATGGGTTCTTCTGGACCAAACTCAGTGGTTCAGAAGGATTAAATGGTATAAAGATTGGAACAGGTCATTGATTGCGGGCTCATTTTCAATATTCTTGGCTTTGATGATAATAATTGTCATTTAGTTGTACTTAATCTGGTTTACAGCGAAACAAGCATGGATTAAATCCTCTAATGGAGATACAAATCCATTTGCGAGCTGCATACGGCAAGTAAAAACAATATAAATAAGTATATGAAATACGCTGGAACTCCCGAACGTCCTGCTTTCAGGCGTTTTTGTAAGATGCTCTCATTGAAGGAGGAGACTAAATTAATAGAGGATTACAAAAAGATTCATGCACCCGGCGCCGCCTGGCCTGAAATAACAGCCGGTATGCGGGAGGTTGGAATCGTGGATATGGAGATCTATATCCTGGGTACCAAATTATTTATGATCATGGATACAGTTGCGGATTTCGACCACGACAAGGCCATGGCGGCCTTGGCAAAGAAGCCCAGGCAAAGCGAATGGGAAGCCTACGTCTCCAGGTTTCAGCAATCCTCAGCCGAAGCAACTGCCGATGAAAAGTGGCAATTGATGGAGCGGATATACAAACTGGACAAATAAAAACCGGTGATCACAGAACTTGAGAAGTCTCTGTTTTAAACTTGCGGATTAACAAAAAGATGTTGCGTAACATTTTTTTTAGTACGCAAACCTTTCCGCAAACCTTTGCGCTAAATTGTTGATTTTTAAGCCTTGCAGGAATTATATATTTGATCAATATTTGCATGAGAGAAAAATGCGGACATGAATGCTATTCATTCATTTACAGCGTTTTTTGACTCTGTTATGATAAATTTATTTTGGAATATTTAAATTAAAAGGGATGAAAAAGATTGTAGTAGCCGGAGCCGGTGGTTTTATTGGCGGTCACCTGACCAAAAGGTTGAAAGAGATGGGTAATGATGTACGTGCGGTGGATAAAAAGCCTTTGAACCAGTGGTACCAGGTTCATGCGGATGTCGAAAATCTGGTTCTTGATTTGAATAGCAAAGAAAACTGCTACACGGCATTGAATGGATACAATGAAGTCTTCAATCTCGCCGCTGATATGGGCGGCATGGGTTTCATCGAGACTCATAAGGCAGAATGCATGCTGAGCGTACTGATCAATACGCACTTGCTGATGGCTGCAAAGGATTTGGGAATTGACAGGTTCTTTTATGCCTCCTCGGCTTGTGTTTACAATGGTGAAAAGCAACAGGATGTCAACAATCCGGGTTTGAAAGAGTCGGATGCTTATCCCGCCCAGTCGGAAGATGGTTATGGATGGGAAAAATTGTTTTCTGAAAGGATGTGCCGTCATTTCAGGGAAGATTATGGAATTAATACCCGGGTTGCCCGTTTTCACAATGTTTACGGACCTCATGGGACCTGGGACGGAGGACGCGAAAAGGCGCCGGCTGCCATGTGCCGCAAAGTGCTTGAAGCAGAATTGTACGGGAAAGATGAGATCAATATATGGGGTGATGGTGAACAGACCAGAAGTTTCATTGACATTACCGAGTGTGTAGAGGGGATTCTTAAAATCATGTACAGCGACATCATCGAGCCGATCAATCTGGGAAGCAGCGAAATGGTTTCAATCAATCAGTTGGTGGATATCGTTGAGAAAATTGGCCACATCAAACTGAAAAGAACCTATGATTTGGATGCTCCAAAAGGTGTACGCGGACGCAACAGTGACAATACCCTCATCCTTGAACTTTTGGGATGGGAACCAACACTGCCATTGGCTGTCGGCATGAAGGAGACCTACGACTGGATCAAAACCCAAATGATAAGCGGCGGAAAAAAATAGTGGCAAATTGAACCTATGACAGATAAAAAAGTATTGGTCAGTGGCTGCTACGATCTGCTTCATGCGGGACACATTGCCTTTTTTAAGACTGCGGCGCAGTACGGGAAGCTCTATGTGAGTCTTGGACAGGACGAAAATCTTTTGCGGCTAAAGGGGAAAAAGCCCTATTTCTCGCAGGAAGAAAGAGCCTATATGGTTGGTGCAGTAAAATATGTTTCAGAAGCCTTTGTTGCCTCAGGCGAGGGTATGCTCGATTTCGAAGAGGACATGAAGCGTATAAAGCCTGACTATTTTGTAGTGAATTCGGATGGTTACACTGATGGTAAAAAGCGTCTTTGTGAAGAGAACAATGTCGAACTGATCGTTCTGGAGCGTATTCCGGAGGAGGGACTGCCTGCCAGATCCAGTTCGCAATCCAAAAAAGAGTTGAAATTTCCTTACCGGCTCTGCCTGGCAGGGGGATGGATGGATCAACCCTGGGTTTCGAAGGTTCACAGCGGACCCTGTGTGGTCGTTCAGATCTGGCCGGATATCGATTTCAATGATCGTTCGGGAATGGCCACCAGTTCGCGTAAAATTGCACGCGAATTGTGGGGGGACAAGGTCCCGGAAGGAGACCAGGTACGCAATGCCAAATTGCTTTTCGGAGCCGAAAACCCTCCCGGATCAGAGTATATTTCAGGTTCCCAGGATCAATTGGGGATTCTTTTGCCCGGCGCGAACCGATTGGATTATGATGGAAAATTCTGGCCAAACAACATAGAATCGACTGTCGATCCAGATACTTGCGAATGGTTGTCCAAAGTTTTGCACCTCATTCCGCTTGCCCCAAGGCCTGAAGGATATGATCCGTTACTTGAAAAGCACCTATCGATTGAAAACGTTGGTGAATTGGCCGATTCGTGCCAATTGTGTTGGGAAGGCATCGTGGAAAAGGATGTTAAAAAGCTGGGAGAAGGGATGAAAGGAACCTTCCTGTCCTGGAAAAAAATGTTGCCATACACTGTTCCCGATTGGGTTTGGGAAGAGATGAATACCAAATGGTTTTCCAATTATCCGGGGGCAATTACCTCAGGAAGTGGAGGTGGATATGTCATTGTGGCTTCTGAGGAGGAGATTCCGGGAGCATTGAAAATCAAGGTAAAATATTAATTAGATAATGAACCGCAACTATTGTCTGATCATGGCAGGAGGGTCAGGGACCCGCTTTTGGCCGCGTAGCAGGGTAAGCAAACCCAAGCAGTATCTCAATATTTTTGGAGAAGAGTCACTGATTCAGGAGACTGTAAAGCGGTTTTCGAAATTTTTGCCGGAAGAGCGTATTTATATTATCTCGGCCAAATCCCAACAGGATGTCCTGGAGGAACAAATTACCAATCTTCCGCATAGAAACCTGATTTATGAACCGGTCGGCAAAAATACCTTGCCTGCCATAGGTTTGGCAGCCCTGATCATTGCTGAAAAAGATCCTGAAGGAATACTGATTGTTTCTCCTTCCGACCATCTCATCGATAATGAGAAGCTCTTCAAAGATACCATTGAATCGGCTGCTCTGGTAGCAGAGAAAACGAATGGAATCGTGACAATAGGGATTACCCCGAAATACCCGGCTACCGGATATGGATATGTTCAAACTTCAGAAGAGGTAAAACTTGGGCAGCTGATTAAATCCTATTCTGTCAGGCAGTTTGTTGAGAAGCCTAACGTTGAAGTTGCTACAGGGTATCTTCAACAGGGGGGATTTTTCTGGAACAGCGGAATTTTTATTTTCAAAGTCTCCGTTTTTCTGGATTCGGTGAAAAAATATGCGCCTGAGCTTTATGCATCCCTTGAAGAAATCAGAACTTATATTGGTACTGAACAGTTCGAAACTGCACTGGACAAAATTTACAGAGAGGTTACTTCGATTTCTATTGACTATGGCATTCTGGAGAAGGCACAAAATGTTTTTTTGGTACAGGGCGACTTTGTCTGGAACGATTTGGGCAGTTGGGAAGAGGTCTATAAATATAGCCCAAAGGACGAAAATCTGAATGCCCTGAGCGGGAAGGTGATCGTTCGGGAGACAAAGAATTCATTTGTCCATGCACAGGATAGTTTAGTTGCTGTAGTCGGGCTGGAAGATGTGATTGTCGTTCAGGAGGGGAATACCATTCTGGTCTGCAAGCGCGATCAGGCTGAAAATATCAAACAGGTGGTCAGTGAAATTGACGGAAGGAAACTCTATCAATACCTCTAAAAAAAACTTCAAGAACTTTAGAAAAGTTGCAACAATTATAAAATAGAAGGAAAATAGTATGTAACTTTTCTAAAGTTGGAAAGCTATAAAATAGAAGGAAAATAGTATGTAACTTTTCTAAAGTTGGAGAACGGGAACTATTGGATTAACTAATAAAAAGCGGAAAAGATGAAAAGAAAAATTGATTCACTAACAAGTATGGCGATGCTGATCATCGTGCTCAGCATGATGACAACAGTTCCTGTGCTGGCACAGAATTTTACGTCAGCTCCGGAATCTTTCAAGCAGTACACCTATCCGGAGTGGTTCCGTGATGCCAAATTTGGTATCTGGGCGCACTGGGGTCCGCAGGCAGTTCCCCGACAGGGAGACTGGTATGCAAAGCAGTTGTATCAGGAGGGTAGCGGCGATTACAAATACCATGTAGCGCATTACGGTCACCCGTCCAAATTTGGTTACAAAGACATCATTCCTTTGTGGAAAGCAGAGAGGTGGGATCCTGAGCAATTGATGGCATTGTACAAAAAAGTAGGAGCCAAATATTTTGTCAGCATGGCCACCCATCATGATAATTTCTTTTTGTGGAACTCCAAAATTCACAAATGGAATGCGGTGAATATGGGGCCTAAAAAAGACGTGGTTGGCTTGTGGCAAAAGGCAGCCAAAAAGGAGGGGTTGCGTTTTGGGGTATCCGAACACCTGGGAGCAAGTTATACCTGGTTCCAGTCGAGCAGGGGCGCCGACAAAACCAGTCCGATGGCAGGCGTTCCTTACGATGGAACCAATCCGGAATTCGAAGATCTGTATCATCCTAAAACCGCGGCTGACGACAAAGAGTGGTTGACCACCAATCTGGATAACCAGAAAAACTGGCTTGCCTGCATCACCGAGTTGATAGACATGTACAAACCAGACCTGCTCTATTCAGACAGTGAACTTCCTTTCGGAGAAGTTGGCAGGAACATGCTGGCGCATTATTACAACCAGGATATCTCCAAAAACAACGGCAAACTTGAGGCTGTTTACACCTGCAAGCTGCGTGCCTCAGAAGGAAGATGGGTACAGGATCTTGAGCGGGGAGCCATGGATTCCATCAGTCCTTATCCCTGGCAAACCGATACATCCATTGGCGACTGGTACTACCGCACCGGACAAAAATACATGACAGGAACGCAGGTCATCCAGATGCTGATCGACATTGTGAGCAAAAATGGCAACCTGTTGCTCAATGTGGTACAAACTCCGGAAGGAGATCTCGAACCCGATGTTCTGGCTATTTTGGATGTGATCGCTAAATGGACTCCGGCAAATGGTGAAGGCATCTACGGCACACGTCCCTGGAAAATTTATGGCGAGGGACCGACAACAAAGAAAAGTCAGGAAAAGGGGAGATTTGGTGGGGTGAAAGATGTGCGTCCCTATGACTCTTCAGACATTCGGTTTACCCAAAAAGGGGAAACGCTTTATGCATTTTGCATGAAAATCCCTGTGGCGGATGTGAAAATTGTCTCTCTGGGAAATAACTCGAAATTGTCTGATAAAAAGATCAAATCTGTTTCCCTTCTTGGGAGTAAGGAAAAGTTGAGCTGGAAACAGGAAGCTGATGCCTTGGTGATTAACAGACCGGCCAAACTGCCCGAATGGGAAGTGGCAACGTTTAAGGTTGAGTTTAAGAAATAAAACAGGGGAATTCATTCATTTTTGCACTTGGATTCTGTTTCAATGGCTATGCTACTGACGTAAATATCTTTAGTCTAATAGCCGTAGCTTAAAATTGAATTAGTCAATTCAATATTTGTTTCCGTAGCTCCGGGAATAGAGATTGCTCCTGCTCCTAGTGCGAAAACGACGTGGCTGCAATAGTTGTGGCTGATTTCAGAAGGTCTCTGCGTTTCATTGGTGTAGAATTGATAGAATAAAATTACCCGAAGCTAAAATTCCACTAAATTCACAAAATTTTTAATGCGAGCGATGTGAGCAGCCAATCCAAATTTGTGAATCGCTCAATTTAGGTATTACTATACGCAAACTACGATTTTAACTGACTATAGTGTGTTTTTTCCCTTTCAACTTTTTACTTTTGCCTTTTTATTTTTGGTCTGACACAACTACCGCTTAAAGCTTAACAGAATATTGTAATAAACAAAAAATAATGAAGTTTGCCATTTTATACTTAAACAACCTGAATATCAGTTCGGTTGAAAAGACCTATTCAAAAACAATCAAGCAGTTACAGGAAGGCGATTTTAAAAGCGCTGATGTGCGAAAAATGGCGGGTACCGGTTATTACAGGGCAAGACTTGATATTCGCGACAGGTTGCTTTTTACCTTTGCAAGCTACGACGGGAAAAGGTATTTGATTGTTTTAGAAGTTATTAAAAATCACCAATATAGTAGCAGCCGGTTTTTACGTGGCGCTGTTCTTCCTGATGAAGATAAGTTTGTGCCGGTGCTGTCGCCCGACGAAATTACTGTTGCTGAAGATTTCATTTTTATCAATCACAAATCGAACCGGATACACTTGCTCAATAAGTTCATCTCGTTCGATAATATACAGAATTTCATCTATTCACTTTATCCGCCATTGATTATTGTAGGTTCGGCCGGAAGCGGAAAAACAGCTTTGGTACTCGAAAAGCTAAAAGATCTGCCCGGTGAAATAGCCTTCATTTCGTTGTCGAACTTTTTGGTCGAAAATGCGTCAAAAATCTACTATTCAAATGGTTTCGATGCCGAAAACCAAGACGTAGAATTTTTATCGCTCCATAATTACCTTTCAAGTTGGGAAAAACCGCAAGGAAGAGAGGTTGGTTTTCCCCAGTTCGACAGTTGGTTTTTCCGGTTTTCGCAAGCCGTAAAAATCAACGAACCCTATCGTGTGTTCGAGGAGTTTAAGGGCGTAATCACCGGTTCGCCCATTCATGCCGCTTATCTCACGAAGAAGGAATATCTGGATTTAGGCGTAAAACAATCCATCTTTTCAACTGCCGAGCGCGAACGACTTTACCCGTTATTCCTGAAGTATCTGGATTGGCTGAACGAAAATAATTTATACGACAGTAATGTGCTGTGCTATCAATATCTGGAAAAAATAAAGCCCCGATACGATTATATCGTGGTTGACGAGGTGCAGGACATTACCAACATTCAGTTGAAATGTATTTTGCAATCGTTGAAACATAAAAATCACTTTATCCTGACTGGCGACAGCAACCAGATTGTACATCCCAACTTTTTTTCGTGGGGAAAAGTAAAAAGCTATTTTTACGAAAGCGGAGATATCGGCAATCCGATAAAAATTCTACAGGCGAACTACCGGAACAGTTTGCAAGTGGTGGAATTGGGCAATAATTTACTGAAAATCAAAAATACCCGCTTTGGTTCCATCGATAAAGAAAGCAATTACCTGATAGGTACTGTAAGCAAAAATAAAGGGGAGGTGCTTCTTTATCCGGACGAGGAAAAAAAGAAAAACGAACTCAACCGGCGCACTCAAAACAGTACACAATATGCAGTGATCGTACCTGCCAACGAACTGAAAAACGAAGCCAGGCGATTTTTTAAAACACCCTTGATTTTTAGTGTGCAGGAAGCCAAAGGCCTGGAATACGAAAATGTAATTTTACTGAACTTTGTCGCGAGCCACGAAGCCGAATTCCGCGAAATAATCAAAGGTGTAACACCGGCAGATTTGCTTAAAGAAGAGTTGGTATATAACCGGCCTGCAGACAAACAGGACAAGGATGCAGAAGTTTATAAGTTCTATATCAATTCGTTGTACGTAGCCATTACGAGGGCCGTAAAAAATATTTATATTTTCGAGAAGCAGGCAAAACACCCTGCCTTGCAACTTTTGCAGATGCAGGAAACCAAATCAGAAATTAAGGTTGTTGAAGTCAAATCAACACTGGAAGAATGGCTGGCCGAAGCTCAACGACTTGAAGATCAGGGGAAAATTGAGCAAGCAGAGCAAATTCGTGCCAAGTATCTGGGTTACGAATACCTGAGTTTTGAACAATTGGAAATTATTAAGCAGTTGGCGCTCGATCCGGGCAAAAAAGAAAACGAAGTAAAGAAAGAGCGTAAACAACTTTTTCAATATGCCCTTGCGCACCAACGATATGATTGGATAGAACAATTGGCTCAATTGCAATTTCAACGGGCCATTTCGTTGATGAAAGAGTTGAAGCAGGACCGAAAAGAGTATATCAAAGACATAAGGTTAGGACGTAAAACCGAAGCCTTAAGGGTGGTAAAAAAATACGGGATTGATTTTCGTGCCGATGACGAAGGGGCAACCGGTTTGATGCTTGCCTTATATCATGGACAAGACGAACTGATTCCCGAACTTATTCAGTTACGCGCCTCCCTTTTGATTAAAGACCGGCAAGATAAATTTGGTGCCAACTACCTGCTGTCTGGTTTTTTGCAAAATATTCTTCAACGAAAACCACAAACTGCCACGATTTCAACACTCAACCGTTTCTGGAGGTTAATTAATCCCAATAGTTTGACCTACGAGACTTACAACAGGCAATTTCAGGCAAATTCGCACAGCATGGTTTATTTTTTAATTATCCTGATGCGTTGCCTGAATGAATTGCACCCTGAAAAAGCTATTTACCAAAAAGGCACCCCTGATGAAAAAACCATGGCGTTCTTCAACATGGACGATATGGTGAAATATGCAGAATTAATACCCGATGAGATACATCCACCCTACCGCAAAAAACGACAATACATCAATAGCGTACTGTCGTCGAACGAAATCAGCCGTGCCGGATTTCCGAACTGTAAAATGGCCTTCACCCGAATTGGCAGAGGCGCCTATGTGGTAAATCACAAAATAAATTGGCTGTGAGAATTATATATTGATCCACGGTGAAAACCGGTTTTTTATTTTGTTGCCCCAAAAGGATGAAGCTATTCTTCTAATTTTTCTTGCAACAGATACACTGACCCTAAGATTGTGATAGTCAAATATCTCCTGGAGTTGAATGAGAGACGTATCAGACCACAAGATTTTTACTTCCATGTTTCAATCTGGTCAATGAGATTTCGAGCTTCTGTAACTCTTCCATTTTCAAAATCTTCTTCAGATTTCTCAACAATTTCATTGAATTCTTTCAACGTCAGTAAATCTAATTCCCTATTTAGTTTCTTCTTTCTTTCAATTAGAAGCAACTTTTCAAGTTTCGTAACAAGCTCATCGTCTGCAACCCGAAGAAATTCTTGAACAAAATGCAGTTTTCTTGCTTGAATATCCATGTTCTATTCATTTTAATAGTCAAAGATAAGTACTCTTTATCAGAAATCATTCGTGATTTCTGATAAAGAGTACTTTCCTTCGGCTTTTGCAATCATATGTACATGGTTGGTCATGATACACCATGCAAAAAGTTCCAATCCTTTCTGTTTTTAGCAATACGCGAGGTTATCAACCAGAATGTCTTTGTATTCATTGCAGGTAAAAACATCAACCCGACCTTGAACGGCCAAAGTTACATAATAAAGATCATCAGGATTATGGAACTTATATTTTCGGCTCATTCCCGGAATATTGCTGTTAAGCAAATGTAGTCTTTTTGATCAATTGTATGGGCACGGATTGCAAATCCGCGCCAGCAGGGGGAAGCTGAGCTCTTGACAGCACAAAAATCAAAATCAGAAGAGAAGTGATTAATAATCGGGGGATTACGTTCATTATTATTTTATTGAAAGTTTTGTTGATCATTTTTGTTTCCAGATGAACCTGTAATTGAATCTCCGGTTTGGTGCCGTATCGCCATTTATAATCAAAGAAATCGGATTATTCAAATCTGCAGCATTATCGCTCCACTTGAAGTCGAAGGTAAATTTGTTTCTGGTCAGTCCAAGTAATTTCCGGGGAATAGCCAGCTCCAGTTCATTACCAGCGTAACGAAATTTCAGATCGGCAACCTCAACCCAGGGATTCTTCGGACGAGTGCTATCATAACGCATAAGTGTTGTTGTTTTTTCGTCTTTTACATTCTTATTTATCAGGTAATCATAACCATACCAACCTGTTTCAGGGTTATTATCGGCATCAACCAGCAACAACATCCAATTGTTGCCGGTAAGGGCTGTCAACTTTTCGCTGGTTTCGGCATAAAAACAGATATTCCGCTTATCGACAGCTACTTTACTGGTGACGATATCGTTTCTTCCGGATTCATTGGTATAATGCAATCCACCATATCCGTTATGGTCACGATGAAAAATATCACCTTTCGTATCACGATATTCAGTTTCTACAGGGTTCCAGTCGTCAAAACTACCATCCGTTTTAATCCTGGAATACCCTTTTAGTTTGGGGATTGGCCGAACGCCCTTGTAACGGCGGATGTTCTGTGCCATCTGCATGTAATAGTTGTCGGTGTACCCATCTTTCATGGGCTGAATGCCCCGGTTAAATTCGGCATTATACTGATCAACAAAAAAGAACGGGTTATCCCGTCCCAGCCAGGGTTTTGTTCCGCCACCTTTCGGCTGATATTTCCCGGCAGTCCATTCATTCCAGTCGTTGACATATAGAAATTCAGGGTTGGCAGCTATGGCATCGTTCCATCGCTCCTGAAAATAGATGCCATATCCTTCAGGGTGCTCAACCGTTTTTCCCAGCCAGGGGACATAAGTTGGCTCTGGCAGATCGTATTCATTCAGTGTGGGCTGACCACTTTCCCGTGACCACGATTTACCTACGCCCATATTTTCGCTGTTCATTGTGACCGGATGTTGTGCAGGTGTGACAGCTGCCTCTTCCCGTTTCCCTTTGTGTGTAGAAAGCAACTCTTCGGGTTTCAATGCTTTTACTTTGGGATCGGCCATGCTGTAACCAAAACTCCAGTTATCTTCGGTACCGATAAAACGTTTACCACCCCATTTATAATACCCCCACCACATCGTGCGAAGAGTGAAGAAATCTTTCACCTCTTTAGTATAGTCTTTATAAGACTCTTCGGTATAATCAGGATTTCCAAAATGCGGATTATTCTGATCCGTTTTTGCAGCCGCCTCATAATTCGGATTGGGATTTTTTACTTCACCGCCATTGGCATCTAATTTCGGATTTCCGTTGTATAATAAAAGCGGTTTGTCATCCCAGTAATACCATAAATCAGTGAATTTTTTATTCTTATAAATCTTCTCGTACAAATCCTGAACAACGGTGATCACCGGGCCGTTGAATGCCCAGAACAGGAATTTCGGTACTTTATTCCCTTCGGCTTTCATTTTCTGCAAGGTACTGAAGGTAACTTCACATTCGTCCCAATAGCGCACCGCATTGGTCACATCCATCACCAGCACATCAACGCCGGCATCGGCCAGCATTGACATGTCTTTACGGATCACATATTCGTCCTGACTGAGGAAATAACCCATTTCGGGCTCGCCCCAATGATACGAGCCTTCGGTCCAGAGCGGATTTTTCGCATCTAAACGTGCATTCGGATCTGCTTTCAGTATTTTTGAAACATCAGCAGCGTACGGATTTTTGAATTTGCCGTAATGACCTTGCGTGTGCCAGGTAATGTAGAAAATACCGACCATCCGGCGCTGGTCGTTTTTAACCGGGCCAACTTCCGAAAACGCTGGCATCGTCCGGCCTAAGGCATCATTTGCCACCCAGGTGTCGGGATAAATGTCGCGGTAATAATTTTCGTCAGAAGTGGTGGATGAAACCTGGGAACCAGAAGTCTCCGGTTTTGCCGGTTTGTCTTGTGCAAAACACAACGCAACCGGAAATGCCATTAGTACAAATGCGATGAAACTATAACGATGAAATAAATTTTTCCTTTTCATGTGTATATAATTTGTTTTTTAAAGGTCACATGGAACCCTCAGAGATATTCATCTTCTTTGGCGAGCCTTTGCTCATGAGGGTTTCATATCCTGTAAGATTAAAATGAGTACCTGAATAAATTCTTTAATACTGTACATTTAAAACTTTTACAGGCCCAAACAATCCGGACGGTTGCAATGGGTTGTCGGCCTTATACGGATTGACCGGACACCAGGCCTGTCGCAGATTCCCGGGCAGGTTCAGATCGCCAATCAAGCGGTTGACCCAAGTGTTGACCACTTCAACCTTCAATTCGTTTTCGCCTTGTTTAACCAACTTTGTGATGTCAAGCTGGTAAGGTGCCGTCCACAATCCTCCGGCATAAGCACAGTTTACAGTGACTTTGGCCATTGCGGTAACACGGCCCAGATTGATAATTACGTTTTCTCCCTCGGGTATCTTATCCAAACTGAATTTGCAGTTGTAGAATGCCGTTCCTGAATAGTATTTGATCCGGTCATCTGGTGAAGTCGACCAATCCTGAAGTGTTTCGAAAACGACCGGTTCCTCCGGCCCCCTTTGTTCAGCATCGAATTTGACAGTCCATGGTCCTTTCAGATCAGCGAGAAGGGTTGGTTCCGGGTAATTGGCTTCCACTCCGCTTACCAGGGCTTTGCCCACTTGCTTGCGAAAAACGATAAACACACTTTCGTAAGGTTCCAGCTTTAACGGAACAACGGTCGTATTTTCTTTCTGGTCGTAAGCCGGAAGGTCGCGCATGTAACCGGTAGTAGCTTCCCAAAGTTCTGGCTGCAAATCTTTTACCCTAAATTCAGGAGTAACCATTTTGGTTTCTGAAGTTTGATTCGAAACAAAATAGATTTCGCCGTTTCCTAGCGTACGGTGTCCATAATGGACAGTATTGTCCGCTGGCAACTTGCAGTCCGGCACACAGTTGATCTGCGCAAAGGCTTCGGTCATGTCTATGCCGTTCATGATTGTTCCTTTGCCGAATTTCCGGGATTTAACCTTTATTCCATCCACTTCTCCCCATAGTTTGGCAGCCAGTTTTTGAATTTCCTCATCAGCGGCAGGCTGGTTTTGCAAACTGGGCGATCGTTTAGGTGCCGGGCCCAAAACAACTGCACCATCATTGACCAACTGTTTGATTTTAGCCAACAGTTCCGGGCGCGTAGTTTCTAGTTTGGGAAGTACCAAAATCCGGTATTGTGTTCCATGAGGCAAAGTAATCAGCCCATCTTTTACCGTCATATATTTTTCAATGACCTCGGCATTCATATAGTCAAACTGGTAGCCAACGGGAAGGGCAGGATCAGTGACTCCGGTCATTTTTGGGGCATCTTCGCCAATGAAATAGGCCACATCGGCCACGTTCAATCCCTGCTGAAGCATAAAGTTTGTCCTCTTGAGGTATTGGGTATAAACATCCATTTGCGAAAACCAGGTATTTTTGCGGTTAAACTCATTGCCGAACCAGGCATTCATTCCAGGATTTTTGTCCTCGTAAGGTTGCGTGATGTACACATGCAGCAGCGTATTATTGATTCCCTCGGCAAAAAAGCGATCGCCACGTTGTTTGATCGTTGCCGGATAACGACTAAATGGCTTACCTGCGCAGGTGTTGGATTCGGCCGAAATCTTTGTTTTTCCGTAGATATGACCGCAAGAAGTTGCTGCACGGCATTCGATATTTCCGCGTTCCCCTTCGCTCCAGAACTCACCACCAATTTCATCCGATTGCCCTCCATACATCAGGAACTCACTCGGAAACCCCCAGTGACCATAGTTTTCCAACCATGTTCTCAATCCATGTTTATGGCTAACCTCTCTCAGTCCTCCCACATAATCGTATGCTACTTTGTCGGCAACCATCCGCCGCATATCCCAAAGAAAGCGGTCAGACGACTGTTCACTGTTTACCACCAAGCCCTTGTAAACCGGAAGATACGGCACCGGATCGTAACCATATCGCTGCTTAAATTCTGCAAGGAAATCATCGGTAAAGTTCTGCCCGCCGGTTTCATAGCTATCCTGAACAACTACTTTGAAACATTTTCGGTCAGCTTCGGGAATTCGTTTCAGTATTTCGCCCATGTGGCCATAGAAGTGTTTTTCCACAAGTTTTTTGCTCATCTTGTCCACCTCGTAACCGGTAGCTTCGGGCGAGGCCGGGCTGTTTACCGTTCCGGTGGGGGTCATACCGTTGCGAAGGATAACCCAATCGCCTTCAGGAACATCCCAATTAAGGGTTCCGTCGGTTGACAAATATTGCGAAATGTCGAGGACTTTTGATGCGTCAATCACAGTAGCCTTGTCGTCCACAACCGGCTGTTGGGGCCATTGATAATCTTTCCAGTAAGGTAGCGGGGTCGGGTGCATTTTGGCCAGGGTCTTCTCGCTGTAACGCCCGACCCGGGGCGATGTGGAAAGTATTACTTCGGCAAGTCCTGTACCCGATTTCGCATTTTTCACAATCAGTCGGAAGTGAGTGGCAGTGGTAGCCGGAAATGATACGACGACCGGCGCATAAGGTTCAAAACCTACATTCAGTGCCGGGTTTGAACGGTTGATTTGAAATTCGGAAAGAGTGCGGTATTCGCCACCGGCTGTTTTGACCTGAAACTGAGCCGTGGCAAGCATTGGACGTTCGGTGGATCGAACCGAAAGACTGCGGGCAGTAAATGGCCCTTTAGCCTCGAAGTTGACAATAAATTCATTTCCTGCCGGGAAGGTGATCCCCGTATTTTTGTTGCCATCGCTGATGCTCGAAAGATCGGCAACGCCTGGCATAGAGGTGATTGTTCCGTTTTGACTGTTCAAAACGAGTTGGTCATCTTTTGGCGCGGGGTAAGCAATCACTTTCACATCCTGAAAGATATCGATTGGTTTTTCGAGTTTCTGAGTGAGTTTCTGCGGCCCTTTAACACGTAATTCTGAAGAGATAAGGTAGCGCATGGCGTCCTCCGACTTTATCCATGGGCCACCAGATTGGCTCCAGCCGGGTGAATTGAATATCCCAATTTCGATGTTCAGCTCAGTTGCCGTTTTCAAAGCTGCATGAAGGATATTCCACCATTCTTCACTGAGCATTTTTACTTTCCCGTAAGGAATATCTGCGAGACCGATATTTCCGATAAAGGCCCGGTTGATGCCGGCCTGTTTCATCGCGTGGAGGTCTTTGATTACGCCTTCCTTCGAAATATTGTCGGAAATCCAGTACCAGTAAACGCTGGTTTGAATGGAGTCGGGAGGCGTGACAAAGCCGGATTCCAGGGCCTTTGGCGAAATTTTTGCATTATTTGTATCGCAGGCTGCAATAAGAAAGCCAAATGCCAGACAGATAATTAGTTTAAATGTTTTTTCCATAACTTAATGATTTAGTATTAATTACATTTTCCTTATTTGTTAGAGAATTATTCATTTTATAGGCACAATAGGTCTGGTATCATCTTCGCGGTATAGAATCCGCCAGGTATTTTCAGGAAAAATGTTAAAATATTACGCTGTGCGCTAACCTGTAGCGGAATGTACAGAATACACGAAAGGAAAATCAAGGCCAAAAAATTACTTCGTATAACCTTTATAATCAAATTATTGATTTGTCGATATTGGATCATTAATGGTCTCATCGCATTTGGTTTGAAAAATATTTTGCATTTGAACAGATAGCTTATTTTAATAGATCAACCGGCCTTATGTAGGGCGGATTGATCAAGGTTGGGCGTTTTGATCTGCTTGTTCCCGTAGCAACCTAACATGTCAAAAGTTTGCTGATCGGAAAAGATAAATACCAGATTTGGCTTCTCCGGTTTCTTCACCGAACATGAGAATAGCATCATCCCCGAAAGCGCCAAGGCAATTGATTTTGAGTTCATATTTATAACTTTTTTCGTATTTAAATCCATATTCCTGTTTTACACTTTTTTTACCTCATTATCTTATGAATAATCATTGTTTCAAGCGGAAATTTCGGTATTCAATTTTCATAGGCGGACCAACATGTACTTGTACACCGAGTAATCCTTTAAATTTCCGGTTAATGGTGTCGTTATCGGTTACCTCACTCATCAAAACTCCGTTGATGAAATGTTGCATTCGGTTTCCCTTAACAATTAAATGAACTTCGTTCCAGTCGTCCTTTTTAATGTATCTTTTCAATGAATCAGAATTGGCTATGGTGGATTCTAATATTGGTTTTTTACCGCTTTCGAGTACTACTTTCTGACCACGCAAAGCCAGAAAAGCGCGACCTCGTTCTTCGTAGTTTTGCCCGGTGTACCTATTGGCGCCATCAATATCGGCCTGATAGCCTTTTAAGGCAAAAGGTAAATCCGGAATCTCTTCACTTCGATAATTGATGCCACTGTTCCCGCCTTCCGAAATGCGATAATCCACTTTTAACTCAAAATCAGCAGTTAAGCCACCGCGCCAAATAATAAACGTATTTCTTTTAAGTATGGTAGCCGGAGTAACTGTACCCACCAAATTGCCATTTTCAACCTTCCAGTAATTAGAATCCCCATCCCAGTTTCGAAGGGTTTTTCCATCAAATATTCTGACATATCCCTCTTTGTCAGCAGAATTCAGTTTAACTATTTTGCACCCTGAAGTTATCAGGATTAATGCTAATCCTGTTAGGCTAATATTGATGAAAGCTGATTTGAAAAATTTCATGGTCATTTATTTAATATTTTTGCGTCAAAATGAATTTTAACTAGCCCTTGCCCATCGGAAATCCGGGAAAAGTAACAGCCATATTTTCGAGTAATTCTGTTTTTAACTGTTCACGTATTTTTTGGTATTTTTTGTTCGAATACAGATTTTTCCATTCGTGCGGATTGTTTATCACGATGGCATCCCAGCGCTGCTGATCAGTCATAAAGAATATGATATTCGGCTTTGCAGGATCTTCTGTTGAAACATTTACATTGATTTCTCCTTTTTTATCAGGAAAAATCCGACCAGAACTTGCACCGTTAATCGAAAGGGCAATACAACATCCAACACCTGCCTGTACGGATTTCCGAATAAAACTTTTGTGATTGATCATGATTCGCTATATTAGATTAACGTTCAGAATAAACGAAGTTGAAGCGTCCGCCCGGTGCAGTATCTCCATTGACATAGAAATCCATAATGTTCCCATTCTCCTGCATATTGTCGTTCCACTTGAATTCAATGTTGATCGCTGTACCAGAAAGGTTCAAAATGCCCCTCGGAATTTCAAGCTCAAGTTTATTGCTGTTGACCGCAAATTTGGTTGCAGCCACCTGTTCCCATTCCCAACGGCCCCCCGACATTTTTCTCAACAATAACTTTATGGTTATTGGGACTAATCCGGTTAACGATATAATCATATCCATTCCATCCGGTAGATTTATCACGGTCACTATCGATGAACAACATCATCCAGTTTCGTCCGTTTTGTAGAGTAAGCTTTTCGGCCGTTTCCACATAAAAATAAATTTTCTCTGCATCACGGGCTACCTTTGCCCCGACAATGTCATTGCGCCCCGTATTGTTCTTATAATACTGGTCATAACGCCCCCGGTGATCACGGTGCATGGTGTTTCCCTTATAGTGCTTATATTCAGGCAAAACAGTCGAATTTTAGAATTCAGTCTCATAATCGTCTTTTATAGTTCTTCCATTTATTTACTTTCAAGAATACTCACCGGTCCCAACAACCCTGATTCCATCAACGGGTCATCTTTTTTGTAAAAACGATGTGTGGTAAAGGTATAACGGCCACTCGTCCGTGGTGTACCGTTGAGAAGCCAGTCCGGCCACTTGTTGTCTTTAATACCATCATCAGGGAGTGACTCGTCACCAATAAGCCTGTTTGCCCATAGGTTAGCAACATCGATCTCAAGTTTGTTGCCTTTTTTCTTTACTGCTCCGGAGATATTCACCTGCCACGGTGAGGTCCAGAGGACACCCAGGTCTTTACCGTTCAACCGGATGCGGGCCATGTTTTTTACTTTTCCCAAGTTCAGATAAAGTTCTGACTTTTTCAATGAACCGGTAGATTCCGGCATATCGAAGGTCTTGGAATAGGTCGCAATACCGGAATAGTAACGAATTCCCTCCTCCGGCCGTCTTGTCCAGTCGGAAAGGGTTTCAAAAACCACTTTTTCGGGGCCACCCCAGGCGGGATCAAAAGCAATATTCCACGGTCCCTCCAAAGTCATGATTGGATGACTGTCGGTAAAATCATTTTTGGATACAGGCTCTTTTGATTCAGGCTTAAGTGATTTGTTGAATATTACAAAAAAACTTTGCGAAGCATCGAGTTTTACATTGATGGAAATACCGTTCCCGGTTTTTTCAAGGTTGTTTAAAGGACGGATTTCTCCTGTTACCGCGTCCCACAATTCTGCATTTAAAGTACCATCCCTGAATTGGCATACATCCTCAACAGGCTGATCGGTACGGTTCGAAATAAAATAGATTTCCCGATCGGGCAGCGACCGGTGGTTATACCTGATGGATCCGGATGCCGTAAAATCAGGATTAACACCTAATTTGAGAAGTAGGGCAGCAGTGGAATCGTAAGGTGAATAGAGTTCAGTGGCAAACTGCCCCGCCGGGTTTTGGCTTGTAGTTAGAGGCGCATGTCCGGCGATTATTTGGTTTGTGCCCCACAATTCAGCGGCGAGGGCCTGTAACTGCTTATCACACCCGGGATAATTGACGAGAGAAGGTGATTTTGATGGCGGATTGCCGACCACGGTTGCCCCTGCTTTAACAAGGGAAGCGATTTTGGTAAGCAGTTCCGGTGTCATTGTTTCAACATCGGGCAAAACCAATACACGGTAAGAGCCGCTGCCCGGAAAAACGATCCGTTTGTTGACCACTTCAGCATTTTTCAATAGGAGAGGGGAACAACCGTCGAATGAGTAGCCCCGTTTATCGGGTAAGACATCCGTTCCTTCGAGTGCCGATCCGGGGGCGCGAAAAACGTGCGGCGCACCCTCGGGGGTGAGGTACAGAATATCGGCAACTGCAGTTCCCTGTGAAAGTATATAGGAACACCTGGCAACATATTTATGATAGGAGGGAACCATCGGCCACCACGTTTGACCACGATCCCAGTGAACACCGTACGGGCCCATCGTAACACCGGGTTTTAACCCGTCGCCATAGGGTTTATGGGCAAAAGTATGATAGACAAACCGGTTAATTCCCATGCTAAATGCCCAGTCGCTCTGGTCTTTCATGTTACCTGGGTATTTTTTCCAGGCTTCAAACGATTCAGCGGTAAAGGCTTCTGCACCTACCACAGGTTTGCCCTGAACATGTGCTATGGATGTTGCTTCGATGCAGCTGAAGGCAGAATTGAAGCCGAATTTATCGGACCAGAATTCGCACATTGGCACATCGGCAACACTTCCAAGATCAAGATCGGCGGTAGGGTTCATATCATACGGTTCGATCGACAGGTTGAAGCCATTTCTCCTGCCCAGTTCTTTCAGCCTCCCGGCGTGATTTTCTATAATAAGTTCCTGTGATGTCAACCGTACGTCCCATAAGAAACGCTCGCTGAGCTCCAGGCTGCCGACGACCTGTCCCGCATAGGTTGGCAGATACAATAAGGGGTCATAGTCCCTCCGTTTTTTAAATTGCTCACGGAAATCGCCGGTCCAGTTTTGTGACCCCATTTCCCAACTGTCAATATGAAGCGTCTTCCAACCACCGGTTGTAGATTTTCGTGGACCCACCTTCTTCAGGAGTTTTCCGATGTAGGCATCAAAATGGGCATCGAAGGCCACCGTATCAAACTTATCGACCTCAAATCCCAATCCGGGCTTCGGTGCAGGCCGCGTAACCGCGCCATTGTTGCGCTTGCCAAACCGCAGAATGGTCCAGTTCCCGGCCGGAACATTCCATTGGAGCGTGCCATCGGATCGTACCATTTTGGTAAGGTCAATGATCTTCGACTGATCAATGGCCGATCCCGGAATTTCGGGATAAGATGCCGGGGCCGGAAGGAATTGTTTAACACCCGGTTGGGAGGAATAGGGAGCCCGGTAATAGAGCGCTTTTTCATCCACATCGGCAATTGCCGTTGCGGTTTTCGGAGTGGGATAGGCCAACACCGCGACATCTTCGTACCAGCCATCACGAATCTGTTTAAGGTCTTTTGGTACACTTCCTTCACCGAAAAATGGTTTTCCAGGTTCGGGTTTTGTGAGTATAGCATTGAAAGCCGATGGGCCTTTCACCTCTGTAGAGCTGGCGACCAGGTGCATCATCGATTGTTCGGGTTTTACCCATGGACCACCGCTGCCGGCCCAGCCCGGACCTGACCCAAGGATGATCTGTATCCCCAATCTTTCGGATTCGCGAACCGCGTGAACATACAAATCCTGCCACTCATCACTCAGGAAATCAACCTTGCCGCGCGGGACGCCAACATTCACTTCCAGAAAAAGAACGTACCCGATGCCGGCGGCTTTCATCGATTCCAGATCGGCTGTCATTGCCTCGCGACTGGTGTTCCCGTCCATAAAATACCAGTATACTCCCGGTCTTGCAGAATCAGGGGGATTGAGAAAACCTGCTTTCAGGGAATCAGTTGAATCCGGGGTACATTGGAATGCCAGCAAGCAAACCAACAGGCCGAATAGCGGCCAGAGAAAACGAATTATTCTGCGGTCCATACTTTAATTTGTATTAATTGGTTATTAAATAGCTGCATATTTTTTCACATCCAACTTTATACCGTTGACGTATGCGTAAGCATCACCCAGCCACCCACATTTTTCACAGTTAGGACAGTCGGTGGGGATACCATGAAGGTTGCTCAAAACTGTGCGCACAGCCAACTCGTGAAGTCTGTTCATTTTATTTTACGATTTTAAATCTATACTTACCCGATTCCACTTGCAAGGTTACTACTCCATCCTTGTTGCTAACGATTGTAAGTCCTTCAATGCTATTAAGTTGACTGTCATTAACAGAAATTTTTTCTGATGATGCAGCAGGGATGGATACAAGGGCGGATGTGTTTGCCGGGATTTCTATATTCCACTGCAAACCATTTTCGTTTTTTGTCCACTCGCTGCTAATTTTTCCATAGGGACTTTGCGTCGAGGCTTTTACATGATTCAGGCCGTCGGGGAAAATGGGGTTCATGATGATTTTTCTGAATCCCACCATCTTATTATCGGTTTTGATACCTGCCAGATTTTCGTAGTACCATGTGAGCAAATCGCCAAGCAACATCACGTGGTTGCCCGAGTTCATAGCCGGGTCTGCAGTGTTGCCATTCCATAATTCCCAGATTGTGGTGGCTTTATTATCAATCATATATCCCCAGCTTGGGTAAGTTCTATTGGTCGCAATTTTATAGGCTAAATCACCTCTTCCATGGGCAGTGAGACCACGCATTAAAAATTGAATGCCGATAAGCCCAACGCCAACGTGCGATTTAAACTCTCCCTCCGTTTTATCTACAATGTTCTTGAAAACTTTATCCTGGTACTCTTCCGGAACCAGTCCTTGCATGAGCGAAGCCAGGTTAGCGGTGACCGTGTTATTCCCGTACTGCCCTTTTCCCTTGTCAAGAAATTTATCGTTGTAGGCCTTCTTCACATTTACAGCAAGGACATTAAAGGCAGTTGCATCCTCCTGATGTCCACTTATCCGGGCAAACTTCGCCATCAACTCAAGAAGCCGGTAGTAAAAGCTCGTTGCCAGCAACGTACCATCCGTTTTCCTGGTGGGATCTTGTGAGTGAATCAGGTCTAATCGCTCCGGTGGCATACACCAGTCTCCGTAAACATCCTTTTCCATAAGGTAGTCCTTCATGAAGGAGGTTTTCATAAAGTCGAGCCATTTCTTCATCGAAGCGTAATGCAACACAATGGGAAGCGTATCTCCGCGCTGCCCGTATACCATGTTAGCGGCATGAATATATGCCGCAGGCCATGTGATGTTATCACTGTAAAACTGCCAGTAGTTGGGTGCCACATCGCAGAGGCTGCCATTTCCTCTCTGGGTATCCTCTATATCTTGCACCCATTTGGCGTACAGAAGGTTGTTGTCGAAAATAAAGCTTTCGCCAAGGCATCCTGTGGCACGGTCACCAAGCCAGCCCATACGTTCATCGCGTTGGGGACAATCGGTTGGGAAACTTCGGTAGTTACCTTTGATGCCCCAGCAGGCATTCTTATATATCTGATTGATTAATTCGTTTGATGTTTCAAAGCTACCAATGGTTTTCATCTCATCGTAATTGACCTTCCCCACAAAGTCATTGAGCTCCGGCTTATAACTGATGCCTGAAATTTCTACATAGCGAAAACCCTGGTAGGTAAAGGTGGGGCACCATGAAAATTCGCCATCTTTTGAAGGGGTATAAATATTGGTCACCTTTGCTCCGCGAAGATTTGCCATATAAAGCGAGCCATCCTTTTGGGTTGTTTCTGCAAAGCGCATTTTGACAGGCTTATCCTTCGTTCCGTTCAGCTTTACTGCCAGCCAGCCCACCATGTTTTGTCCCATGTCGAGAATGTATTTCCCGTTCACCTCTTTGATGGAAACAGGTTTTACCTCCTCCATGGACATGATGTTTGGATTGTTCTGGGCTACCAACTTCCCCAATGGCGCATCTACAATGCGTGCTTGCATCCAGGTTGCATCATTGTAGCCATTTTTATTCCATCCGTGCAGCTCCAGATTGGCATTGTACTCCTCGCCGTCGTACTCACTGTTGGCGATGATGGGACCATGGGTTGATAATTTCCATGTTGCATCGCTCACAATAGTGGTTTTATTACCATTCTTGTACTTTATCTCCATTTGCATCAGGAGTTTAGGGAAACCAAAGTGGCGAATAACAGGTATACCAAAAGCCTTGTCGTTCGTCATGCGTAATGAAAAAAAGCGACCATTGCCCAGGACTACACCAATGGTATTTTTATCATTTTTAAGAAGGGAAGTTACATCGTAAGTATTGTAGTTTACATGTTTATCGTAGTCCGTGGCGGTGGGTGCGAAAATATCCTTGCTTACCTTGCTGCCATTCAGGTAACACTCATACATCCCTAAGCCGGAAATATGGAGTTTAGCACTCTGAATCTCTTTGTTGAGGTCAAACTCCTTACGCAGATACCTGGCGGAAAGCCGTGTATTAACGACCTCATTAAGCTGCTCTCCAGGGTTAGTCAGGCTGTCTAAACCGATCCATGAAGCTTTCCATTCCCCGGCAATCCTGAAGGGCACCAGCGGGGCGATCATGGCATTGTATACTACACCGGGCCGTGAGGGCCACCATTTAATTGTTTTTAATTTTGCTGCACCGGCCTTAAGCAATGAATCGGATTCTACAATATCTGCTTTTACCCAAACTTCAGCAGGTGTACCTCCCCAGGTGGCCTCTATAAGACAGATTGGAACGTTAAGGTTCTGTTGCAAATACCTTCCAAAAAAATACCACGGCACTGAATGAATGTATAGATTCCGATGTACACTCCTTCCATTGGGCAAAACAATTATTCTGGGGAGTTTCACTGCCCATTTTTTTACTTGAAAAAATCGAATATTCGGATAATTGTCATTTTTAACTTCTTCTTCTGCATTGTTGAATTTATGGTAGGCTTTCAATTCCATATTCGACTGTCCGGAGCATATCCATACCTCGCCGATCATCACATTCTTCAGAACAACTTCTTCCTTCCCTTTAATGGAAATGGTGAATGGACCGCCGGCGCCAGGCGTTTTCAGTTTCGCCTTCCAGATCGCCTGGTTAGAAACCATAGCTTTGACTGTGTCTTTACTCCAGCTTCCCGAAACCCCGACTTCAAATCCGGGGTCACCCCACCCCCAGACCGATGCTTCACTGTTTTGCTGCAAAACCATGTTATCACTGAAGATTGACGGCAATTTGATTTGCCCAAAGCAGTGAAGTGATAATCCACAAATAATAAGAATTGAAATAATTTTCATCTTTCTATTTATATTATTGATTTGTGATATAAAATGCAATTCTCATTGTAGTTTTCTGTCTTTTTTGATTAATCTTGTTTAAACTCAATTTCTACAATACAAGCCATATATTCATCTGGGAAGACGACCTGTAAAGAACTTCCTTTTTTAGTTACTTTTATGCCAAGGTCATCCGGATAAATAAGATTTACTCTATCGGCCCTTTCAGGTAATGGTACAGAAATTTTTTGGTTTCCTTTTAGACGCCATACAGCAATAAACGCTTTATTATTCTGCTGTAATCCTACTGCTATCGGCTTATAGATATCTGACATGGATGGCATTCCTAAAGGGAAGAAGGGAACAGACCTGGGAATGAAAGGTGCCAATGTAGATTTATATAGCTCAATTCCTTTTTTCACTTGCTTGTAACTTTCAACAGGCAGTTTTGATATTAAGCCACTTTGGTACAAGCGGCATAACATTCCATTTACCATGTTGAAAGAAGCTTCCTTTGCATTTCCATTTGGAAGAGGATAGGACCATATTCCCAGTTGTTCCGGAAGAACCGCAGCAAGTGCTCCTACCAGAATAGCCGGGTATTTCCTGTAATCCTGCTGATCAGAAGAGGATACGATCTGAGTCTGTGATAACATAGCATAATCCATTCTGTTGCCTCCACTGGCACAAGCTTCTATTATCAAATCGGGATATTTGTCAAGAACACTTTTATACCATTGAATAACAGCCCGGTTATGCTCGAGCATGCCTTGGCCGGCACTACTTGCATTCGTTTCTGTTCCAATTAACTCCTTTGAATTATAATCAATTTTGAAGTATCCAATACCAAAATCTTTAATCAGACGATCAATAACTTCATTGGCATGCGCTATAACTTCAGGATTACGAAAATCCAAAAGGTAACGGCCGCCATCAATTACACGTTTACCGTGTCTCATTAAAAACCAATTGTCCGGTTTACTTTTTAAAGGTGAATTGATGCCCGCAACTTCAATCTCCAGCCAAAGGCCGGGTATCATTCCTTTGCTTTTTATATCATCCAAAAGTTTTTTCAATCCGCCCTGGAAGCGGGTTTTTGAAGGTTGCCACAATCCTACACCGTCCCACCAGGTTTCATTGAGCTCCGCGTACCAACCCGCGTCAATCACAAAATAGTCAATTTTTAGTTTTGATGCCGTTTCAATCAGTGGCATCTCTTTTTCCGTTGTTGGTTTTGCCCACAAACAGTTCATATAATCATTAAAAATGACAGGGCATTTTTGGTTATCCTGGTGGGGTCTGACAACAACTGAACGGCGATATTGTGTAAGAGCAGCTATGGCTTCATTAAACCCTCCCTTTACACAACCCAAAGCTACGGGTACCGTTTGGTAAGACTCACCGGGTTTCAAAAGTTTCCATGCATGCCCATTTTGCTCATCCGGCCCGCCAAGGTAAAGATAAGTGCTTTTGTCTGCGGCTTCTGACATCTCCCAGTGCCACGATCCGTTATGCTCTATTTGCCAAAACCAGATTAAACCGTTTCGGGTATTTTCAATCATCCCCATGGGTAGGTATTTATGGGTTGACATGGAACCTATACTACTAAAAGAGACAGTACCCCGATATACGCTACCGTTGTAGTTCCAACCCAGTTCAGATGGTTTATAGCTTTTCCATTGCGCTTCCTGGCTCCAGTTATTATAAGCAAAATGAACTTTTATTTCATTATCCAATTCCTCCGGAATTTCATTATAATTGTATAACACGGCAGAACTTAAGTATTCTATTCCAACATCCTCCTTACCTTCATTTACCACTTTGGTATATCTCCTAACCACCGGCGAAGCATTATTAAACTCATAAAAAGATTCTACGCGAAGGTTTTTTACAGGATCTCTCTGGATCAGGATGATTTGCTTTCCGTTTTGCAATTTTTTTTCCTCTTTCCCGATGAATATCAGCCGCATACCGGGGTCTCCGAAATGAATGGTTCGATTTTCCTCTCCTGAACAATACATAGAAACCTCATATCCCGTTTGATTTGTTATTGGAAATGATTTCTCACCGAAGACGTAAGTTTCCGGAAGCATATTTCGCAAACGCAAATACTTTTCATTATATACCTCAAAGTTTATTTTCAACCCACTCTCCTTCAACAAAAGGGAAGTGTTAACATTCTGTTGCTGCCCATTCGTTTCTGTTATTAAAAAAACTGAAACCATGACTAAAAATATTTTTATTTTTTTCATGTGAAAATTAATGGGGACTTTCCCCTTTAAAATGGTTAATAAATACTGTAATTCGATTTTGACAGCAATAAGGATTCGCATCCTTTCAAATTAGAGATTGAGAGAATGGGTATTAGTTGTACGGGCAATTTTATTGAAAAGCCAAGGTGTTTAAAATTTCATGCGCGTGTTCGAGTCACAGTCTTTGCCTCTTGGCTTTTTTAGGTCAGTTTCATATTCGGATTCATCCGGAGATGTTCCAGTAAAAATCGACCTTAGGGAATTGCGCTTATGCGCTTTCTTTTATATCGGGATTCTCCGCTCCGAGTTCTTGCAACCTCTTTTGGAAGTACTTGATTTGTCCTTCCCGTTTCTTCTCATCAATGTAGGTCGCACCCAATTCCTGAAAACCTTTCTTCTCCTTTATCAGGTGGTAGGCTATGGTTAGGATTGCATGTCCTACTGCTACTATGGCTCTTTTTTTGCCTCTTCTGCCTGCCAGCCGTTTGTACTTGGAGCTAAGAAATGTGTTCTTTGTCCTGGATGCTGCCCATGCCGATTCTGTCAGCACTGCTTTTACGCTTTTGTTGCCATGCGTGGTCCTGCCACTTTTTTTTTACCCGCGCTCTCATTGTTGCCGGGGCTCATACCTGCCCATGAAGCGAGATGCTTCTCATCTGGAAATGCTTCCATGTTCACCCCTATCTCTGCAATAAGTGCCCCAGCGGTTTGCTCACCAACACCTGGAATCTGTTTTATCAGGCTCAACTCCTCGGCATATGGCTGCAGCTGATTCGCTATTTCTTTATCCAGGTCGTTGATAAGTGCCTCCGTCTGATCGATGTCTTTTTTTATCATCCGAAGCATGAACTTATGGTGGTCGGTTAGCTTACCCTCCAAGGCAAGCTTGATTTCCTCCCTATCGGTTTTTACACGCCAGTGGCATAGCTTTACCAACACCTCTGGATTGGTTTCTCCAGCCAGCATGGCATTGATGATCTTTGTGCCGCTTGTGCCGTGCACTTTAGAGAGTACCGTGGATAGCTTGATATTTGCATCTTCAAGTATCCGTATCATACGGTTCTTCTCTGCAGTAATTGCACCTTCCAGCTTGCGCCTGTATCGGGTCCTGTCACGCAGGTTACGTATCTCAGCCGGAGGAACAAAGCTCACCTTGAGCAATCCTGCCAAAAGTAGCTTGCATATCCATGCGCTATCCTTTTTGTCAGTCTTGTGTCCTGGAACATACTTGATGTGGCGGGCATTGACGATCAGGATAGTCATGCCATACCCCTCCAGGATGTTAAAAACAGGTTTCCAGTAAACTCCTGTGCTCTCCATTGAGACATGCGTTATGCCCAAGGATAATAACCATTCTCTCAATTCTGTCAAAGAACATGTGAACGTGGAATACGTTCGCGTTTCTGTCTTTATTGCTGTCCCGGAAACGGTCGCTACAACCGTATCCTTGTGTACGTCAAGTCCGCAACCCTTGGCTACGACTTGCTCAAAGTAAACTTCTGATGCCATAGTTAATGATCTTTAGGGTGAATACCATGGCAAAGGTAGCACCCTTTTCATTATCTTTGGCGAACGGAGTCGGTCATGAGGGTTTCATAATACTTATTACTTAAATATATAATTTGAATTTTTTGAACCGAAAATATTCCGGTGTATGAGCAAAAACCATTCATTTGCGGTCAAATTAGTTTAACTCCACGCATTGAATCTTCTGTACGGCCATTGCTCTCGGGGGTATTCACCCTCTATTTGCTGATTTTTAAACTATGGGGGCATATTTCGCCCATACACTCCCGTGTTGATCCTCATGTTTTCCTCCTTTCTTTGTCTTTACGCCGCTTCGATGAGCTTGTCAAGCTCTTCCCAGGCATCTTTGTAAAAATGGTGTTCATACATTCTCAATTGCTCACTAAATTGTTTGTTTTTATAGGTGTTCGCGATCGTTGATTCAATTTGATGTCCACTAATGGTTATTTTGGCAGGCACTGCAATAAACCAATCAATAAAACTGCGGTGTTCCTGTTTTTTAAATTTATTTTTACTTTGGCGCATCCCTTTGCCGTATAACTGAACTCGCATGTCGCAACATCTTTTTTGCCTTTGATCTCTAACCATGTTTGTGACTGAAGTAATTTCTCCAGGTTTTTTAATTTTACCTTCACCAGATAATCCCAGCAAAAAGATTCCAACGAGTCGAAGAGTCCTCCTGAGAAGAACCCGCTATCAGCACGAAAAAATACTTTTACTATGTTTTTTGGTAAGCTGGCTTTGACTTCTTTAAGGAAATCAACAATCCCATTGGAAGTATGGGCTGAACCTGTTCTGAACCATGTATGATAAAGCAGTTTCATCTCACTTGCAAAAACCAGAAGCGGATGGTAGCTTTTTGCCCTTTTTTTTGTTGTGTTAAATCCTTTCGCTGCCCCTTCCTGGTTGCCACAGACTGATTTAACAGTTGAACCGGCATCAAGTGTGATACTTTCAAGTCTGCTTTCATGCAACCATTGGGCGTTTTTTGATAGCAACAACATTTGAAGTTTTCGTGCACCGCTTTGCCCCAGGGTCTTCAAGGTTGCAGATATAGCGTTCTCGTTTATTGCCTTATCCAATTTCAATAATACTTTTACCAAACCATCCCCACTAAATGTAGCTATCCTGCAAATCCGGCTTATTCCACTGATCGGGGACAACGTGATTGCCATCAAAATCTGGTTGACACCAAACTTTGTTGCGTTGTGCCACACTGTGGGAAACGTTTTACCTAAGCCTTTTACAATGCTTTGACGGTTCATATATTTAGCCACTGTATTTAGTCCTGAATACTTTGTAATGTTACTGCCTGAAAATGAGGCTTTAACGATTTTTGATTGGCTGTTCAATTTTTTCTTTGTACTTTCCATCCGCCAGCTGGCGGATGTTTTTTTTGTTTGTGTTTTTTATTCAACACCTTAAAGATAAACAATTTACATCACTTTCTTGCACTTTTATTTTACTTTTTTAAGTATTAAATGGTTTTCTAAAAACCTAATTATTGCTCCCTCCTTTATATATATTTAATCAATACATTAAAAGATGATTTTTTACATCTGGACATATTTATTAACAATAGGTTTTTGAGATGTTCATATTAATATTTCTTTGCAAACTCGTCTGCATAAGCGTTAATTTCAGCATCAGTTAAATGAGACCCGGAATTTACAATGATCCTGTATTTTAAAGTTAAGGATCCGCCGGCTGGAATATTATGATTCAATTCTTCTTTCCCTTCAGTAAAATCCTTCGCCCCAAATGGATTTGCTGCAAATAATCCGTATCCTCTGGCATGCCAGTAAGTAGGATAACTTTGGTTCTTAGGATGATCACACACTACCAATGAGATTTTTTCGTCACCAATACTCCCATACAGATCCATCCATCTGGCACGGGTGCTCCAGACCGCTTCCCCTTTAATCCCTTCACTGCTTATATAATTACCGGTAACACCTTCGTTAGACAATGCTTTCACTGTGGTAGGATTACCCTGGGCATCGGTAAGTGTAACATCCTCTTTGGATGGAAGCTCGAGTTGACGCGCAACACGAATACCAAACATGCCTTCTTTGGTATCTTTAAAAGTTACAGTGTTGCCGGTGGCAGTTAAAGTGGTAATACGGTCAATGATACGGGTTGATCCCTCGGCAATGAAATGATATTCGGAATGTTCCGACAGGAGTTCATTGCCTGTTGAATCGGCCCAGCTCCCAGAGGTAACCAGAACACCTTCGCCTGTCCTTTCGGATAATTTATCAACTTTAACATTTTTTATTATGCCGCCATTGGCATTTTTTGTACCCAAACCTTGCGAACCATTTCCCCAGAAATCATTGCCGTCAACATTTCCGTAGGTTAGCCATATCCCGATCTGATGTGGATGATCATTTCGTTCACCAGCTCTTTGTTTTAACGGAAATCCCCGTGTAATTTCGGTGCCGGCAGAGGTAAACACCGGGTAGAGTACGGGCTTAGAGACATTGTCAAACCAGCAATATGATGTAAAAAGTTTTCCGTCAATCATGACATCGATCTTTTTTTCACTCTCCTGATTAATAAAAACGATTTTTAAATCCCGGCCTTTTTGATCCTTTTTCGAGGAATTTATTCCACATGAGAAGGACAAAAAAACAGTTAACAGTATAATTGTGATTGATTGTTGTTTCATAATGTTCAAATTAGTTTTATTGTTTATACTTTATAGTAGATGGATCATTTTAATATTTCCCATATTCCATGAGAGTATCCCACATAGCCCAGAAATTCTCCGGAGGCACATCTTCCTGAATATTATGTACAGGGGCATATACGAATCCTCCACCGGGAGCCATAATATCTAGTATTTTTCTTACCTCATCTTTTACATATTCAGGGCGGGCATTTTTCAAAGTAGATTGTGTATCAACACCACCTCCCCAAAATACGAGGTCATTCCCAAAATCGTTTTTCAGACCTTTTAGATCCATATTTGTAGCTGTGAACTGAACAGGGTTAAGAATATCCAATCCTGCTTCTATTAAATCCGGAAGTAATACACGAACTGAGCCACAGGTATGCATAAATATTTTAATGTGAGGCAATCTCTTTTTGATATGCGACCACAGCAACCCAAACCTTGGTATTATCGTCTTTCGTAAATAATCCGGTTCCAATAAGGTGGAGGTTTGTGTTCCAAGATCATCACATTCAGATAGTACACTTACCCTGTTCTGAAGGTTATTTTCAATCAGCCAGTCAATAACCAGATCCCAGTAATTGAATTTGTATTCGAGGATCAGATCAAGTAGTTTTTCTACACCTGCAGGGTCAATCATGGTATCCAAATACCAATTCTGATATCCCCTTATCCGCAATGATGTTTCTGTTAGGCCCGCACAATTTCTGTCAGCGATCACTCCATAGTCATAAATATTCTGTATCTGTTCTGACAAATCACTTCGGATAAGATCTGAATGATAACCCAGTACAGGAAACCGATAATTTTGCAATCCTTCATCAATGGAAGAAAACTGTTCCAGTGGAAAAGTAAACTGATTGAAATAGAAGTCTTTCGATTCATCCATTTTCCAGAGACATCCCCAACTATCTGTAAGTTCCAATTTACCATCTTTCACAGTGACTATTTTTTCAAAGTCCGGAATCCTTCGTGAACCAATACGTCTGGTATCAGATTTTAGTTGTTTTAAAGTGTCTTCAATTGGTGTAACAATCTGCTGGATAGGATCAATCTCTTTTTTATCGAATTCAGGGGATAATCCACGATACTCCATTGCCCTCACAAAAGCTTTCTTATTGATTCCTGTAACAGTTGTTCCGGCCAAGTCATATGGCACCCTGTCAGGTTCTTTGTGGTTGAGTGTTATATTTAATCTTTCAGAACTTTTCATTACCATTTATAAATCTAACGGTTTTATTTTTGGAATTAATATATGCATTAGGGCGAGAGCAATAAAATAGCCTAATGATGCTATAAGAAAAGGTATTACATAACCATCCATTCCCAGGTTTTGGAGTAATCCACCAACCAACTGAGCGATCAGCGCTCCACCAACAGCGCCTGCAAAACCTCCTATTCCGGTGATCGATGCAGTTGCTTTCCGTGGGAAAATGTCTGACATCAGGCTGAAAATGTTTGCTGACCATCCGCAATGACCTCCGGCAGCAATTGCAATCAAGGCTACTGCCAACCACATATTATCTACATGAGGAACAAACATTACAGGTAAGGCAAAAGTAGCGCAAATTAAAAATCCCATCTTTCTTCCCTTGTTCATCGACCAGCCCATTTTAAGGAATTTTGATGATAACCAGCCCAAAAATATCCCACCTGCCCATGAAATGAGATATATTGCAAAAAATGGAAGTCCAATCTCTTTTAAATTTAAACCGAATTTCCCATTAAGAAATTTGGCCCCCCAGAACAGATAGAACCACCAGATAGGATCGGTCAAAAATTTACCAACACCAATACCCCATACTTCCCTCGTTTTCAGTAAAACAGACCAGCTTATTTTTCCGGTAGTTTCATGCTGGCTATCACTGTTAATATATTCAAGTTCATCTTTACTGACTAACTTATGGTTTTCAGGTTTTTTGTAAAATAGCAACCATAATAAAATCCATATCCCACTAATTGGCAACGTCCAGATAAAAGCTGCTCTCCAATCGTTATTAAATGCCGAAACAACAATTGGGATAATAAGTGGAGATGTCAGGGTTCCAACATTAGCTCCCCCGTTGAACAGACCAACAGCCAGTGCACGTTCTTTTTTTGGAAACCACTCCGCCACTACTTTATTTGCAACAGGGAAATTACCTGATTGGCCAATGGACAATCCAATGCGGGCATAAGCAAATCCAATCCAGGTTTTCGCAAAAACAGTAGAAGCCTGGGCTATTGCCCACATTCCTACAGATATGGCATATCCTGCCTTGGTCCCTATTTTATCAACAAACACACCCATAATCAGAAAACAAAGTGCATACCCCATCATAAAAGCGGTATTAATATTACCATATTGTTGTTCACTCCAGCCAATGTCTTTTTGCAGAAATGGAGCCATGATACCCAGGGCAGAACGGTCGAGATACAGCAGAATAGTGGCAAAAAAGAGGAATAATAGAACTACCCATCTAATACCCTGATAATTTATTTTCTTTTCCATTTGATATTGGGAAATAAAGACATGGTGCATTAATGCACACTTATCTGTCGGTAGTAGATTATTTAATTAAGAAATCCGTATCTTCTGAAATGCTTCCACCCTTATACTCAAGAATAGCACTATCATGAACTTTTGTAATAGCAGTATACGAAGACTTATTTCCTTCTTTAAAAGGTTTATTGTCTTTTCTGTTATAGGCAGATATCAGGGACCAGCGAGGCCCGGTACTGTTATTGCGATCTGAACGATGAAGAAGGTTGCTATGGAAAAAAAGCGTATCCCCGGGATTCATTTCAACATATACAAGTTCCATAACTTTTAATATCTCATCTACCCTTTCCTGGTTTGCCCCAACCTGCTCTCCTGTAAAACCATGTTCTATACGTCCTAATTTATGCGAGCCTTTAATTACCTGAAGGCAACCATTCTCTTTATTGGCAGGAGTCAGTGCGGTGAGGACGCTAAGCATATGGGGGAAGAGGAACCCATCACGATACCAATAGCCATAATCCTGGTGCCACTCCCAGGCGCCACCGACTTTTGGCTCTTTCTGCATTAATTTTGAATGGAAATGCGCCGGTTCGCCTTCCAGGAACAGTTCTACCCCGTTAACAATCCTTTCTGAACGGGCCAGTAAACTATAAATACTATCATCAAGCGAATACCACAAAGCAAGTTTAGTTCTCAGCCCTTCCTTATCTCCCCGGTCGTAACTTTTTTTACTGATCACTTCATCATTTATTGCAATACCATACAGCAGTTCGATTTCTTTCGAAGAGAACATAGACGATACAAGCAAATAACCATCCTGATCATAATCCTCCTTGTCTTGTTGTGTTAATTTTCTGTAATTCATCCTAATTTTTTTAAGCGTTTTGTATGATGAGTATCTGTTGTTATTAACAGACAGTATGTCAGACATTGTCCGGAACAACAAAAGGTTTTCGATATTGCCGTGTTAGCATTGCATCTGCTTCGGGGTCATTTATAAACTTCATCTTTACAGGATCAAATTCAAGGCTTTTTCCCAAACGGTAGGAGATATTACCGAGGTGCATCAGTGCGCAGGAATAGAATCCTTCCCGAATATCCCCTTTGGCAAGTTTTTGGTCATTGGCACGGATTGCATCGATAAAATCTCCATAATGGTCGCCCAGGCCGCTTCCCTTTTCCCCTGCTACCCGTTCTTTCCCATAAAATGCCTGCCACTCGTTCACATTTTTGGTCATATATCCTTTTGATCCGTAAAACAGGTTTCCGACCGAATTGTCCGCACTGACCATATAGGTATTGCCCGTAGCCTGATTGTTCTCACTGTTAACCCCTTCGCGGTTGGTAATCCAGTGACGTACTTCGAATTGGAGGATTTTCTTCTTATCGCCACCTCCCTGAGGATTTGGAAACTCGAATACGGCGATCAGGTCATTGGGCGTTTGCTGGTCATCATCGAACATAAAATGGCCACCGGCAGTACTGATCTTCACAGGCAGGGTTACCCCCAAGCCCCATCGTGCTATATCCATCTCATGTACACCCTGGTTTCCCATATCCCCGTTTCCATAATCCCAATTCCAATGCCAGTTGTAATGAAACCTGTTTTTAGAGAATGGCCGTTTGGGCGCCGGACCTAACCAAAGGTCATAATCAACCCCGGCGGGTACGGGTTCTTCCGGCGTTTTCCCTATTGTGTCGCGCCATTTATAGCAAAGCCCTTTGGCCATATATACTTCTCCCAGCTTTCCGTTATGCAAATATTCAGCCATGCTTTGGGCGCACGGGTTACTCCGTTGTTCGGCGCCATCCTGGACGATCAGTTTGTATTTTTCTGCGGCCTCAACCAATTTCTGTCCTTCGAAGAAATTATAGCAACATGGTTTTTCAACGGATACATGTTTCCCTGCCTGTAGTGCCCATATCGAGGCCAGTGCATGCCAGTGATTGGGTGTTACAATGGAAACGGCATCAATATCTTTATCCTCATAAAGCTTCCGCATATCGCCATAAACCTTAGGCTTTGGCAATCCCTTATCGGTGAAATGATTTTTGATCCGCTCATCGAACAGGTTACTATCCACGTCGCAAAGTGCAATTACTTTTGCCGTTTTCAGGTTGGAATAGCCCGTAATATGGGCCCTGCCTTGTCCCCGGATGCCAACAATCCCAACGTTAACGCGTTCATTTGCACCAATGATCGAAGCATAAGACTTGGCACTGAACCCTATGCCACCAATGGCTGTTCCGGCAGTTCCCAGTACGCTTTTCCTGATAAAATCTCTTCTTTTTGTCATAATGCATTAAATAATTTTTCTATTAACCGGGGCCCATTCTTTCGCTTTGTCCACTCAATGCTTTCCCCAAGTCTGTAAACTATGCCGGCCCCTGTATTAATAATGGTGGCAATATAATCATCCGTTTGCCGAAAGTCATAATTATCCGCATTTGAAGGGTCTGCTCTGAAATCGCGGAAGATTGTAGTAATATCTACCGCATAGGTATGGACCCAGGGAACATCATGTACCCGTACTAACGGTATTTTACATTCCTTAAAAAAATCAGTAAAATCAAGGACTTTCAGGGCACTAACAGGACCAAGATTGCCTCCATGCAATGGACGGATTATACCAATATTTTTATTCATATTGATATTGACAATTGACTTTGTTTGTACTGACTTCTGTGCAATACTAATTTCAGATATTGTGAGAAGGAGAAGAATAAGAACTTTTATTATTTTCATTGAATTTCTCTTTTTAAATATTAAAAATGTTTTAGAAATTAGGCCCGGGTACATCCCACCATACACGGGTACCTCCATTATCCGGCCCACCTAACAGTGTTATGGCTTTTTCTACCTCTGCCTTATTGTTAGTATATTCCAATAAAGGATATGGCTCTCTGCGTATTTGTATAGCGGTGCTGATTGTTCCATTGCTGTAATTCTGACTTTCTGTAACCGGGAAAAGTTTAGGATAGCCTGTTCTGCGAAAATTTGCCCATGCTTCTGTACCATCCGGAAAATTACATCAGCATTATTATGCATCAGAGATCCTGTCTTTAAACCTATATGACTGGAAGCAATACCTTGAATTCGCAGGCAACTACGCAAGGTAATACTGGTAAAAAAAAATACACTATTTTCCACCAGTATTGGTTATTCTTTTTTCCCATCCAACCGGCGCATCAATGTCCAAATTTTTAACTTCCTTTCCAAAAAAGAAAACATCCGCCCCCGAGTTATTAATTTTGGCAATGTTCTTTATCTGCAGCCCATCCACATCTACTGCTATTACCGGTACACGGGGATCTGTTTTTTTAAAACCAAGCATCAATCCGTTAATCTGAACGTTTTTAGCATGCCGGATAAAGAACCCTGATGAAGGCAGGTTCTTCCATACCGTAGGCTGCGGATATCCTTTCTCATCTTCTTTTACATCCTCCGCCTTAGCGATAAAACCCTCCTTCTCTGCCTCTCCATCATTATACAATTGAATGTTCGACAGCGATACATTCTCTACATAATATCCAGGAACAGCCGTAATGGAAGAAGAGTAATTTCCGGTGTTACAGGCCGTCACATTGCTGATAGCAATATTCCGCATTTGACCCATGGGAGGCTCAGGCGCTTCAGCTATATGTTTTCTGGCCCGGTTCCCCAGTCTGATATAGATCGGGCAAGCGGTACCTTCAATACTCACATTACTGATAGTTATCCCTTCCATCAAACCGCCATCTACAATCTCAAGGGAAATTCCGGTAATTCCGCCTTTTAAACCATAAATAGGTGTTCTCATATTCCGGCTTGGCTTAATGACACAATTGGAGATAGAGATATTCTTAAACCCTCCGGTTGACTCGGTTCCTGCTTTAATCGCATTACAAAAGCTGGAAACCACGCAGTTGGTGATCACAACATCCCCGGTTAGCGCGGCTCCTGTACTTTTTAAGGTAATGCCATCGTCATCAGTATCCAGAATAGAATTGGAGAGTATGAATCTTCTGCATCCATCAATATCAATAGCATCATTATTCCGGTTGGAATGATTATAAACTTCTATCCGGTCAACGATCACGTCCTCACAATTCAGATAATGCTGGTTCCACAGCCCGGAGTTAAGCAATTTAATCCCCTGTACCCGGATATATTTACATGAAATAAACAAAATATTACGCGGACGCCCGTCCCGGTCACCGCCTAAAAGGTTGGGATCGGGCTTTTGTTGTGCCCCGTTACCATCAATAGTACCTGATCCTGTAATAGCGATATTTTTAGCCCCTTCGGCATAAATTAGCGCATGCCAGCCGCCGGGGTCTTTTTGAGAGCGGAACACAGGTTGCGGCTGCCGGGGGAAATCCTTTGATTCAGCGCTGGCAAGAAGCGTCGCTGCAATCTCCAGATGCAATTCTACATTATCTTTCATAATGATAGTCCCTGATTTGAACGTGCCCGTGGGTATGATCACCCTGCCGCCGCCATCCCTGAAGCATTTATCAATCGCTTTATTGATGGCCTCAGTGTTTATAAATGTTACGCCCGGTTTAGCGCCGAAGTTTGTGATCAGGTAATCTTTAGCCAAAGCGGAATGCGCTGCCAGGCATAACAAAAAAACACCTGTTATTTTTCGGCTTAGTTTAATTACACTCAATAATCGCGGAGATGTACATCCCGGAATGGTAACGTTCTTCATCATCTTATTCTTTTCTTTTTATTTTGCTCGATATTAATTAGGCTTATCTACTGCACTCCCCCCACCACCATCTGGCCCAGGGTTTAGCTGTTTTGGTAATTGCGGGCCATTGAATTTGTGCATGCGATGAAACCAAACATGCTGCTAAAAATGCAGCCAGTGTAATTTTTTTATACTATTTATTGTTACCAGCATTATAGTGGGTATTACTGTTTGGTAATGCTTTAAGTATAGCGCCATTCTCCATTTTCAGGGTCATATTACTTTTTAGATTGAGCAAAGTAACCGCGTTAATCATATAGGTGCCGTCAGGTATTAACACGGTTCCGCCGGGGGCAACCTGATCTATGGCTGCTTGGATCGCCCCTGTGTCATCGGTACTACCATTACCTGTTGCTCCCGTACTCTTCACATCGGCATTAGTAACCTGCATAGCCTTAAAGTTTGCCGTGATATTTTTATTCGCATTCATGGTAACCGGTAATGTACTTGTGGAGCCCGTAACATCTCTGCTCCATGATGTAAATGGCGTTGCAGTTAGCTGTACTATAGCTCCACTATCGTATGCTGCCATGTTCGGATTTTTGACAACAGTTCCGCTTCTTGCTGTTACATTTAATGTATAGGTCCTTGCAACGGAATTCGTTTTTTTGCACTCGGCAAATAAGGCACCCGGCGCTAGGACAAGAATCGCTAATAACTTAAGTATTTTCATTTTTTTTTAATTTTAATATGTAAATTACCGTAACCTTCGATTAGGCTCAGGTTGAGGATGATATTTAATTACAGTAGTTTATCTGTTTCGCAATGCATCTATGCCAAATCCGCAATGTATTCATGGCTCTTTTGCTGTAAAGGGGGTTAAATAAATTTCTGATAATAGGCCTGAATCCTCAGGTTTTTTGTTTGAAGCGTCAAATGGCTGATAGCGGATATTAACAAAATTAATTTCGTGATAATTCTTCCATTTCCCTCCATCCCTGTCTAATTGAATAATCCGGTTGAATGAGAGGTTGGTCACCTCTATTTCAATGGTATTTTTTTCCTGGATAATCCCTGCTGGAATCATTATTTTGTTTGGCAAACACCAAACTAATCCTAAATCTTTGCCATTAATTTTAACCCTTGCAGTTTCACGGACATTGCCTAAATCGAGCAAAAATCCTTTGGCTGAAAGAAGCTCAGCAGAAACTTCGAATGAGTTTGAGTAAATTGCTTTGCCGCTAAAGGTTTCGTATTTACCTCCTAAAGCTGTCCAGGATCCAGGATGCTGAAGGGTAACAGGGGCCGGAATTTCAGGGGCTCCCTGCGTGGGCCTTAACAACCATTCGCCTTTAATCTCCTGTTTGTTCGTTTCGTCAGCTTTCAGGTATCCCCATTTTTGTTTTTTTATCTTTTTGTTAGTACATGTAAGAATACATGATTGACCGGGATACAGTTGCAAATAAATTTCGGTCCCTGTTTTGGTATTTCTTATGGTAGCATTGCCACGCCTTTCGTTTATCGGATCGTAAATTTCGATAGCTTTCGATTGGGTAGCCAGTTGCACCCAGTCTTCGCTGAACCTGTCCGACAGGTTGGCAATGAAATAGAAGGTACTGTCTCCGGATTGTTTACGGACAAATTCAAGTCCTTTGCGGACCATTTCCTCTGCATAAATCCTTTTTCCCGGCAGTGATTCAAGCAATTGCGATGTTACCTGAACATTGGAAGGAAGCAGGAGCATATCATTTCTTATAGCTGCAACTAAAGCTTTTCTCTTTTCAAAATCAAACAATCCCGGAACATCGGCAGGGATATCCTTTTCGAAAAGAATGGTGGCCCCTTTTCGGGCCAAATCCCGTAGCCGGGTTAAGGTCTCTAACGGAATGTGTTCAATGGAGGGCACTACAATCACTTTGTACCCGGCTTTTCCTGAAACCAACGTTTTCCCCTCTACATTCAGTCCTGCAATCATTCGATCGGAAATATAATCGAAGGTGTAGCCATTGGCCCAAAGGCGTTGAGCCAAGTAGCCAAATGGGGAACTTTGGAGCCAGTCCTTTGTATTATGGACACCATTCAAGCTAATAATGAGTTCCGACTTTTGCTTCTTCCACATATCATGCACAGGAAAATACAGCAAGATGTCATTATCCTGTTTCGTATGTTGCAATATCGTTTGGCATTTTGAAATATATCCGGTCAAGGCCGGCAACTCATTCCAAAAGTGTGACGAAGGGCCGTAATTGGTTGAAGCATAGAACAGCCTTCCCGGAAAGGGTTTTTCTTTGGGTGAATAAGTTGTTCCGTGGAAAAACACATGATTGATCCCGGAGACAAATAACTCGTCTATTTGTGGTTTTATTTGCGAAAGCGACACTTTGAAATGATCGCCCAACCATGTCGTAGTTTCCGAACTTACTAATTTGCGTCCTCCCACATGTGCTGCTGATGAAGCAAATTTCATTGTAAGTGGATTTGGCCGACCGAACCTGTCCTCTTCATAATCGGCATCTTGTCTAAGGCCAGGGATTAAAAACCCGCTTGCACCAAAAGCCTCTGTTTCGGGTATGTCGGCCAAAGCATAAAGATCAAGCAAATTACCGGGTGAACCATGCGCCTGGTTTCGGGTTATCATTCCCATTTCATGGCTTTTTTTGACCCAATTCTTTGTGAATCTGTCATACAATAGATCGGATATTGTCTCACAATAGTCTGTAACCACCCGCTGCCTCATTTCTACATTGCTTGTATCAGCCAGGTAATTTATATAAGGCAGAAGATCATATCCTCTTCGTTTCCTGAACTCCGGCAAAAAATCGGGAGTCCAGTTGGCGCCGTAAACTTCATACGAGTCGTTATAAAACGAACGAACGTTCCCCTTTTCAATTCCAGCCTGGTTAAACGCATCTTCAAACGTTTTCATGTAATTTAAAATAGAGCTGTCATTAAAATAATCAATGACCAGCCCTTCCCCTCCCGGCGCTGCGCGTTTCACTTTTTGTTGTGTAAAGCTTTGAAATGCAGCATAGACTTTCCATGTTTTTTGAACCTCTCCCCAATGAATTAAACCATCGGAATCCACCCGGGGAGTAATATCCACATAATTCCCCTTTTCATCGTATGCAGCCAACGCTAACAAATTTGTATTATCATTCGTTTTCTGGTAGTCTCGTACATTTGCATGGTCTTTGATTTTAACTGCTTTCACATAGAATACTTTTGCCGCATCCCCGGGCGATACATTGGGGCCGCCAAAAGGCCAGCCTGTACCGGCAGTCATATCAACCCCCATTCCCAAACGTTTGGCTTCATTGGCAGTGTGTTTTAGTAGCTCCATCCATTCGGGAGAAAGATACTTTACAAAATTGTGCTCATCTCCCTTTTCCCCATAAATAGGGATGATGTGTACGCCTCCAATCCCGACAGTATGCAAATCTTCAAGGTTTTGGGTTATTCCCTGCCTGGTTACCGAGCTTCCCATCCACCACCAGTAAGTCCAGGGTTTAGCTGTTTTGGTAATTGCGGGCCATTGAATTTGTGCATGCGATGAAACCAAACATGCTACTAAAAATGCAACCAGTGTAATTTTTTTCATACTATTTATTGTTACCAGCATTATATTTTTTTTCTGCAAAAGGGGTTCAGAAAGATTTTAATCCACGATATTACCACTAATCGTATTGCCACCAACAGCATCGTAAATATTATGGGGTTTATTACCTTTTACAGTGTTTCCAGTAATGGTATTACCTGTTGCTTTTGTAGTTATAGTTATACCACCATTATGATACCAGGAAAAGCCAGGAGAGAACAATCGATTATTATTAGTTACAGTATTATTAGTTACTCTATTTTCTGATGCGCCTTGAATTATCAAAATACCACTCCCATTATCATGTACATTATTATTTGTAACGGTTGCATTGTTTGTTTGTACTATAATGCCACAAGTTTGATTATTTGAACAGTCATTGTCAATAATCAGTACATTTCTAGCAACCCTACCCGCATTTGGTTCAATATCTATACCAGCCATAGGTGCAGTGCCATTTGTATTTTTAAATACAGAGTTTTTTACTACCACACCATCTGCCGATGTAATAGATAACCCCTGTCTGCGATTATTATCAGAAATTACGTTATCCAGTGTAATATTAGTTGATGTTATAGTTCCCCCTATATAAAACCCGTCCCCCCAACAATCTTTAGCAGTAATATTATTTAATATCACATCACTGGACCCATAGATACCAATACCCATTCCCCACTCACCTGTAGTACCTAAATGGCTTGCACGTTCCCCCTGTAACGTACCTCCGACTATATTAACCTTTGTTACACTACTAAGCTTAATAATATTATACTGGCCATTATTGTTTGGTATTGCTTTAAGTATAGCGCCACTCTCCATTTTCAGGGTCATATCGCTTTTTAGATTAAGGGATGTAACCGCATTAATCATATAGGTGCCGGCAGGTATTAACACGGTTCCGCCGGTGCCGGCAACTTGATCTATGGCTGTTTGGATCGCCTTTGTGTCGTCGGTACTATCATTACCTGTCGCTCCTGTACTCTTCACATTGACATTAACCGGTATTGTAAAATTTGCCGTGATATTTTTATTCGCATTCATAGTAACTGATAATGGATTCGTGGAGTCCGTAACATCACCGCTCCATGATGTAAATGTATAACCTGAATTTGACGTTGCAGTTAGCTGTACTATATCTCCTATATTGTAAACTGCCAGATTCGGATTTTTTACAACAGTTCCGTTGATTGCTGTTACATTTAATGTATAGGTCTTTACCACGGAATCCTCTCTTTTGCAATCGGCAAATAAAAATAATAAGACAACCGGAGCTCTGGCAAAAATTGCTAAATAGTTCATTTTTTTAATCTTAATAATTCTTCATTGTCCTCATTCATCATTTCTCTCACTCATATATCTCCACCTCAAAATACCCAGCCTTCCTTTTACATTGGCTTCGTTCCGGTCCAAACCATCATCTGATTTTTTACCGGATAATTCCACCACGGTATTGCCTGATGGTTCTATTCTCGGCCCAGGTTGCATACCAAATGTTGACGGCATTCGAGGAAGCAATGGTAAGTCTATAGCTATCCAGCAATTGCACAGCCCTGATGAGGTCGGATTCTTTAGCGGGATCTGCCATTGCAAGCCTGCGTGCAACCATTACTTGTCTAGTCATCTCTGCATCGACCAGCCCTTTTTCCAAAAACTCGATTCTCTGCACGGCTCTGGCATTGCCTCCAGCCAACGCTTTTGCTTCGTTCAATAAGGTATGAGCCTCGTTGAAATCAGCAGCGGTAAACAATAAATCAGTCAGCCTATGGAAATTAGCAAAAATGCTGCCAACATCCTTGGTGGAGGCATCCAAGGCAAGGTACGTCTGCCCCGCCCGTTCCGTAACGGATTCCCAAAAATCGAAATATTGTTGGACTTTATCTTTGGCGGAACCGAACGCTTCATAGTACTCATTAAGTATCGACTGGACGCCTTTTTCTGCATCTTCATTCATACGTGCAACCATATAAAGACTCGGTCCTTGCGCAGCATACATGCCTGTCATCGAATCAAAATCCGTCCCGATCATTCCGCGGGAATAAGCATAAGAGAATTCTTCCCCAAAACGCTTGGCGTATTGGATCGGCATGTTATGGCCTGCAAGCGTGTAATTGGGTCTTAAATAAAGCGAAGCCCCCGCGTCATACCACCCGCCCCACTGTGTTTTAAAATCCTGTGTGTTTTGATCATTCCAAGGATAAATTTGAGTCGGAACAATACCAATGACAATATCACGATTCAATTGTGTATCAACAGGCGGAGCGCTGTAATTTTCGTAAGCATACCCGATTACTTTGGCGGCGGGATCATGAAGTCTTGCTTTTTGTTGAAGTGCAAAATACCATTTAGCATATCTGTCCGACAAAGAATATGGCAAATAGAGATCTTCCTTGCCTATCGGCGCCTTATACGGAACGCTTGTATTGTCAAGGGCAAGCGTCTCCGGCGAACGGTCTAATCCCGGCGTATCATTCTCAATCCCGTTGACCCACCCCTTCTTGTCCGTCCGCTTAGCCAACCAGTCGGTAATGACCTGATTTTGCAATCCTTCATTCCCAACGTTCATGGAAATCAAGCGTCCTTCTCCGGGATAGAAGGGGTGATTAGGACGGCGTGTACCGTCTGGAAGTAAGTTGAAATATTCCGGATGCGTGTCTTTAAACCGGCTCCAATAATCCGTGAAGCCATGTCCGTAGCCAAAACTAACGCCTTCGGCAAAACCATGGCGGCGAAGCCACACAGATTGATCTTTGAGAAATTGTGCTTGAATCGAAGGCAAGACACCGTTTACATCAGCGCTTCGGTTGCCAATTCCTCTCCAACGGGTATGCTGCAGTTGCGCTTCTTGCTCGATCGCGTAATTATTGATGGAGAATGATGCCTTCTGTAGGATATCTTCCCCCAATTCGCCAGGCCACAGCCACTTGACTCCCAAATCATTTCTTAGAATGTAATAAACGCCGAACAATGTTCCAGCATCCTTGGTTAAATCCAGGGCAGAACCGACTTCGTCATGTCCGGTTATATAAATCCCCTGCGAAGTGGTCCGAATCGCGTAGGAACGCGGCCCCATTGCGCTGCCATCCAAGCCGAGAGCCAACGCAGCCTGCGTGCGTCCCACATAAACAGGCAGCAGACCTTGCGGTAAAGAATAGGACTCACGCAAGATTTGTAAGGTTACCTGTGTAGACTTCTGAACGTGATATTGAAATTCGCTTGCCGCATAATTCTCCACTTCCAGCGGCATGTCAGGAACGACGATGACCGCCTTGGCCATCCCATTCTCGACAATGCTGGGTAATGGTGACGGCTTGCCCGACGCCAAACCCGCTCCTTCCTTCCGTTCCGGTTGCTTCCCGAACGTCGTGTCCTTTGCTTGAATGCTAATTATCGCACTCTTAATTTGACCCTGCCCAATCCTCGCGGGGGTAAATGCATTTAGGCCCGCAGCACTGTCGGCTGCCGCTTTAGTGGGAATGTCTGTTGATTCGCTTTTTTCCCCGGATGAGTAAGCTGCCATTATAAACGTTAATACAATGACTAAAAGCACTATACTGATTTTTTTCATTTTCGATCCTCTATCATGTTACATGTTGTTTTATTATTCAATTATTTATCAAAACGATTAATCCCATCCCGGATTTTGCCAATCAACTCCGGAAAGTCCAATGATCTTACTAACTTCATTCTGATCAATCGGATACATCAGGTATTTAGTTGATGAACAGTTTCTATCTGTGAACTTGAAGCGTTTGTAGGTAAGGTTTGAACCAGTTTTCGTAATCCCCATACCTGTAACAAACTTATCCGTCTGGTCCAGGATTTTCCAACGCCTGACATCAAAGAAACGATGTTCTTCAAATGCAAGTTCAATACGACGCTCATTACGATACTTTTTCTCAAAAGCATCTTTAGACATGCCAACAGGGAATGCAGGCATACCAGCCCTTACACGAACTGCACTGACAGCATCCCTGGCACTCATGGAAAAGCCTCCTGTAGTTACCGCCACATCCGGGCCAACTGATTGGTAAGCAGATTCAGCAAAGTTCAGGTAAAGTTCAGCCAAACGGAACAATCTGATAGAGCCATCAGCATTATTATTTTTGCCGGATTTATAGTTGTTAAATTTACGCAGGTAATATCCTGTTCTGGTATTCTTACGGTTGATAGCTGATATCTCTTCGTTCCCTCCTAAAAAAGTTTCCACCTTTTTACCATTGGGTTGATCTAAATACCTCACTGCACCATTGTAGTAAATAGAGGCATAAAATCTGGGATCACGACCATTGTAAGGGTTCGCCTCGTCATAACCTGATGCACTATTTACGATCGGAACTAATTTATTGGCATCAGCATAGCTTGTAATAGGGGCCTCGCCATTAGCCATCTCATAACTATCAACCAGGTCCTGTGTTGGACACGGCCCGCTTTTATCCATACCCGGATTAGTAGGCATTCCTGCCAACTGCCATACCTGCATTTGTCCACCAGCATGGTAGATGGTCTCTTTGTCTTTGGCACGCTGATCATCAGAACTGGAAAAGTGGTAGAGGGCATAAGCATTCTGTGCAATATTAGGCGCAGGTGTTTCATTAAAGAGCCTGTAAGTGTTAGCCAAACATTGTGACAAAGCTTCAGCGTTAATGGCTGTTGCATGAGCCCAGGTATAGGTGCCATCAGACCACAGGGGGCTCGCGGCATAAGTCACGGCCTCAGATTTAATAGCATAGGCTACGGCACGGGTCATGATACCGTATTGATTATCATAAATATCCCAGGAGAACCCATCCCGTGTGGCGGGATAGGATAAAGCATTATCGCAATCTTCCAGAATAAATTTCACTACCTGGGCGAATGTTGCACGCTTGTCTTTAGAGAAATCATGTTTTATATCCAGAGGCTTATCAAAAATAGGTACCCCTCCATAACGTTTAATCAATTGTAAATAGTAGAGGGCACGCAAGGTGTGGGCCTGTGCAGTCCATGCCCCTTTTTCTGCCACAGTGGCATACACCGCAGCCGTTTTGATACTTTCAAGGAACACATTACACTTACGGATCCCTTCATAAAGGTGCCCCCAGGAACCCCCATCAACCGAAAAGGTTGGATAGGTTAATGAGGTAATACTGCCACCATACCAATTAATGTATCTTGAACCAGGTGTGACATCATCCGCATCCTGTGCCTCATCGGTAAACGATGAACGGTCCATGTAAGGCGCAGGGCAATATCCATAGCAGGAGTTGAGATAACCCCGGATCCTGTTATAATCACTGAATACCTGGTCCATAGTTATACGGCCGTCACTTGGTAAATCCAACTGCTTATTACAGGAGAAAAGAAGGCCGGAAACGAGTACGGCTGTGAAGATTTTATATTTTTTCATACTAAAATAATATTTCAGGTTTATAAATTTTTATCCGACTGCTTAGAAAACAACATTTACACCTATATTGAAAACCCTGTAAACAGGGAATGCTGCATAACTGCCTTCCGGTCCAAAATCATTAGACTTCATGTTGTCCCAGGTAATCAGGTTCTGTCCGCTGAGTAAAAATCTTACTTTCTCTGCCGTAATAATTTTTGACAGAGATGCGGGTAGCGTATAAGATAACTCGATATTCTTGAGGCGTAAATAGGATCGGTTATAGTTAATATAATCACTTGCTTCATGATTGACTGTCTTGGCTAAAGAAAGAGCCGGTGCTGTAATTTTCTCCTCGTTTGCATAGTAGCGCTCAGCTGTCCATGCATTCTTGTGCAATGCACCGAATACCCCATCAAAATCCGTTTCCCAAACACCCTGTCCGCCAATTAGTGTTGAATAGTCGCCAACTCCCTGGAAAAGGAAACTTAAATCAAATGATTTGTACCTTATGCCGCCTGTGAACCCATAAGTTACCCGCGGCAGAGCACCTGTGCCAATTGGAGCCTTATCACGCTCATCAATCTTACCATCGTTATTCAAATCACGATATTTAAGGTCTCCCAAACGCGGCGTACCAAAACCGTACGTTAAATTACTGTTATTCAGTTCATCCTGGGTGTTGAAGAATCCGTTCCCATTGCTATAATCCACCAGGTAACCAAATGCCTGGCCATAAGAGTAACCTTCCTGCCATTTTCTGTAGGCATAGTCATCGGGCCTAAGGGGTTCATTTATCTTAAGGAGGGTATTCTTGGCATAGCTAAACAGACCTCCAACAGAGAAGGTCAAATCACGATTGATAGCCTTGTTGTAACTGGCAGTAATTTCATAACCCTTGTTCTCGAAAGTACCTGCATTAGTTTGAGGATAGTTGTTTAAAGGAATTCCCTGGTAAAGCGGTACGGTGGAGATAGCACTAACCACCATGTTATCCATGCGCTCTTTGAAAACATCTGCCGAAACAGAGAATGCGTTGAAAAGTCCTAAATCGATACCATAATTTTGCTTGGCAGATACCTCAGCCTGTATATAAGGGTTACCCACCTGGTTTTCACTGACATTGTATTGAAGATACTTAATAGGACCGCCACCACTAACAGTTACGTTATCAAGGTAAGCAAAACGGTTAAGATCACTTTGGTCATTGGCGGTTTTACCGTAAGATGCCCTTAACTTAAGATTGCTCAACCAATTCATATCATTCATAAAAGCCTCGTTAGATACTACCCATGCACCTGAAACGGCCGGAGTTGCAATAAAACGACTGCCACGTGCATACTGCTCAGAGCCTGAGTAACCTACATCTAACTTAACCAGGTATCTGTTATCATAACCGTAGGTAGCCTCTGCTCCCGAACTTACCCGGTTATAAGGAAGCAACCAGGGAGATCCTGTATCCGCTTTAGTGAGATTTTGAAAAAACATATAAGCCATACCGCCAACCTGGTGTTTGCCAAAATCATATTTATAGTTTAACGCGGCATTATAAGTCAGGTGGTAATAGTAAAAATGCTCTTTACTGTAAGCCAGAGGAGTATTATTTTGTGCACCTTTCTTAATAAATGAAAGTTTATCCGGATCATCCTTTCTTACCCAGCGCTCATAATCCTGTGTAGTTCTTAAACTGCCCACAGCGTTGGTCTGATAAGCAAAAATACCGGTCAAATTCAATCCTTTGGTAAGAAAACCCATATCCAGGTCAAGGCCAAACTGAGAGGTAATATTGGTTACCGTATGCCGCGCATAACCCGTACGATTAAGCATGCCATAGGTAGGCGAGGCTACACGTTCAGTAGTAATCACTTTATCTCCCTTAATAATTACAGCGCCTGTATTTGCATCAAGAACTTCCGGTGTTAAAGGCCCGTATGCAGTCGGCGGAATTTGGAACAGGCTGCTATAAACCTCAGCAATACCTGAGCCGGGCGTCCGCTCTCTTTTAACATTGCCGCTTAAACGGACAAAAGCTTTCAAATATTTATTCAGGTTCATATCAACATTTGTGCGATAGTTTACCCAAACATTGTTTGCATTGGGGTTATATTTGCTTTGGTCTGTTATAAACTGACCACCCTGATGCATAAAATTGATATTGGAGTAATAACGTACTTTATCATTTCCTCCGGTTACATTAATGCCAATCCGCTGCATAGACGCAAAATCTTTCATATACCTGTTATACCAGTTGTTATTGGGGTATTTTGGGTCATCACCAGAGCGGTAATTCGCGATTTGCGCATCACTAAACAGATAATTCAGACCATGCCCGTCATTGAAGGCTGCCTGATTTCTCATCTCTGCATAATCAGCAGCACTGTAAAAAGTTGGTTTAGTTGTTACCTGCTGCATGGATTGATCAAAAGTGGCTTTTACCTGAACACCACCTTTTTTACCACGTTTGGTTGTAATAACCATTAACCCGTTTGCCCCCTGGATACCATAAAGCGCCTGTGTTGAAGCATCCTTAAGAATAGTAACGGATTCAATCTCATTTGCACTTATGTAGTCCAGTGTCTGGTTACTGTTATAAGAAACAATAATTCCATCTATCATAACAAGTGGCTCATTCCCCCTGGCTGCCGAAAGGCCGCGTACATATAAATTGGTATTTGCCCTTGACAATTCTGAAGTGGTCTCCCGAGTCGTCAATCCGGCAAGACGGCCTGCAAAAGCCTGTGTCAGGTTTGCCACGGGCGACTTTTCGAGTTCTGCGCCACTAACGGTAGCAACCGATCCTGAAATATCATTACGCAACTGGGATGTGTAACCCAACTGGATAACTTCACCTTTTTTGTGCGCATCCCATTTTAGCTGAACATCAATCCGTTCATTTCCCCCGGTGGTCACCTTTTCTGTGGTATAACCCATGTAGGAGAAAATAAGCTGCTTGTATTCATTGTTTATAATCGAGTATTCACCCTTCATATTGGTAGATGTTCCGGTTTTCCCACTTTCGTCATTAATCGTTACGCCTGCGAGGGGTTTTCCGAACTCATCAGTAACAATCCCATTGAAGGAAGCTGCCAGATTCTGGGCGCTAACTGTTGTCCCAAAAGAAAACATGAGCATAAACGCCAGCAGCAATGTTCTTTTTATCGTTAATTTATGTGTCATCTTATTTATCATTTTAAGGCAATTAAAAAACTATTACTGCTACCAACCCGTATTCTGCCAATCCACACCTGTACTAGCTTTTAAGCGGTTAGCCTCATTCAGTGGTATGGGTAGCCAAAGGAATTTATTGGTATAATTCTTACGTTCATCAGCACGAACTGTACGACGACCATAAGTAAAGGTACCATCCGGTTTTCTGGTAATTTCCATAGCGGTAATCCATTTGTCTGTTTTGGAAAGATCGCCTGTAGGTAATGTCCAGCGACGAACATCGAAGTAACGGTTTTCTTCCATAGCTAACTCAACCCGGCGTTCATTCCTGATACGGAGTATCAATTCATCCTTTGTTAACGATGCGGGTAAGTTCGGCATGCCAGCCCTGCTTCTTATTTCATTTACAGCTGTAATTGCCTCAACTAACTTATCTGCCTCCGCGGCAGCCTC
>JALOCA010000020.1 GCA_023227965.1 Lentimicrobiaceae bacterium
CCTTCCTTCCGCTCTCGACAATCGTCCTTTAAAATTCGATGAATTCTGGAATCAAATCAATCAAACCATATTCGTAAGCGCTACACCTGCCGATTATGAGCTTCAGCAAAGCGAAGGTGTTATAGTTGAACAACTAATACGTCCTACCGGGCTGCCCGATCCGCAGATTGAAGTAAAATCCAGTATAAACCAAATTGATGACCTCCTTTATGAAATAGAAAAAGTTATCAGCCGAAACGAACGCATTTTGGTAACGACCTTAACAAAACGGATGGCAGAAGAACTTACGAAATATTTATCGGGGCTTAATATCCGTTGCCGGTACATACATTCCGATGTTGAAACACTCGAAAGGGTAGAAATTATCCACAACCTCCGGCTCGGTATTTTCGATGTACTTGTAGGCGTTAACCTTCTCCGCGAAGGACTTGACTTGCCCGAAGTTTCGCTGGTTGCTATTTTAGATGCGGATAAAGAAGGCTTCCTCAGGTCAGAAAGGTCGCTAACCCAAACTGCTGGTCGTGCAGCACGTAACATTAACAGTAAAGTAATCATGTATGCAAATACTATCACCAATTCCATGCAACGTACAATTGATGAAACACGCAGAAGAAGAGAAAAACAACTACAGTTTAATGCGGAAAATAATATTACCCCTACGCAAATTGTCAAATCCACACAATCTGTGCTGGCTCAAACCAACGAAATGGCAAAAACAAAAATTCCAAAAGCCTATGTGGAAAATGAAAATCTTAGTGTTGCTGCCGATCCCGTAATACACTACTTATCAACAGACCAATTAAAAAAAGCCATAATAAAATCCCGGATACAAATGGAAAAAGCAGTAAAAGATCTAGACTTTATTGAAGCCGCCCACTACAGGGATGAAATGTTCGAGTTGCAAAAAATGCTGGAAAGTAAAAAATTTTGAATTAGTAATGTATTATTATACATTTGCAAACATTAAGACTGATATTGTGTGTCTTTATAGCTAATCATTAAGCATGGAAAAATGAAAAAGAAAATTTTAGTAATTGACGACGAAAAGAGCATCCGTTTGTTGTTAGAAAATTTTTTGAATAAGGATTATGAAGTAATTAGTAAATCAGACGGTTTAGAAGCCCTAAGTTGGATGCAGGAAGGAAACCTTCCCGATTTAATTGTTGCCGATATCCAGATGCCAAACCTTGATGGATATGAATTCATAGAAAATGTGAGATCAAGTGGATATTTTAAGAATATACCCCTCATTATGCTTTCGGGTATCGAAAGCAGTGTGGAAAAAGTAAAATGCTTGAAATTAGGTGCTAACGATTATATGATAAAGCCTTTCAACCCGGAAGAACTTGCTATTCGCATTGAATTATTGCTATCACGCAAATAAATTATTATTTAACCATTCTTTATGGAACAGCCACTAAAAGAAGAACTTAAAATATTATATATTGGAGGTGATGTAAGTATAATCAATCAATTTGAAAATACAACAGAGGTAAAATTGTTTAATCGTGAAAATAGTTTATCCGCTTTGCGCTGGCTCGACGAAAACAAAGTTCTGGATGCAATACTCTGCGATATGTACATCCCCGGTATGAGTGGCATTGACATCTTTAAATTCCTTAAATCTAAAAATATTCATACTAAAACCCCTTTTATATTAATTTCTCACACATACGACCCCAAAATTCAGGATGAAGCATATTCGCTCCACATTGATGATTGTTATTTCACCCCACTCAACGAAAAAGATATTCTGTCCAGAATAAAATTTCTTAAAAAATACATTTCCATCCGTGCGACCCTACAACATACACCAACTACTTCCCATGAATACAGAATTCCCTTTTTAAAAAGGAGTTTCGATATTTTTATTGCCGGCACAGCCCTTTTGATACTTTCCCCCATATTGTTAATCATAGCCCTCGCCATAAGGATAGAATCAAAAGGCAGAGTGTATTATATTTCGAAAAGAGTAGGTACCGGATATAAAGTCTTCGATTTTTATAAATTTCGTTCGATGTATGTAGGTGCCGATTCCCGTTTAAGCGAACTTAAACATTTAAACCAATACGAAGCAGAAATTGAAGAAAAAAACAATGCGATTGATGAGCTTTGTCCTGAATGTGAACGACTGGGGCATTATTGTTCCCCCACTCTTTTCATTGAAGGAAAAGAAATCTGCGAAAACTATTATTTGAAAATTAAAAAAGAAAAATCAAAATCTGCTTTCATTAAAATAAAAGACGACCCCCGTATTACTAAAATCGGGAAATTTATCAGGAACTCCAGTATTGATGAACTCCCTCAATTAATCAATGTGTTAAAAGGAGACATGTCAATAGTAGGGAACCGCCCTCTTCCTTTGTACGAAGCAGAATTACTTACATCCGACCAGTGGGGCGAACGTTTCCTGGGGCCTGCCGGGATTACAGGACTTTGGCAAGTGAATAAAAGAGGTAAAGGTACCATGTTAGAAGAAGAAAGAAAACAGCTTGATAATCAATATGCAAGTAATAACTCTTTTTGGGGCGACTTGAAAATCATTTTAATGACTATACCGGCACTTTTTCAAAAAGAAAATGTGTGATTGTACACTTTTAAAGATATTAAATTATAAAATATTGAAATTCTGAATTTAAGATAATCTTGTTAAAAAAAAGTTAATAATTTTAGTAAAATGCTAACCCTCACAAATATAATGCTAAGTAAATTTAGTGTTAATTTTAAAATAGTTTTGGAAACTAAAAATGCAGGAAATTTAAAATAAATAATGTATTTTCAAATCACTTTGTATGGTGAATATTAGGCTTTTATATATATATTTTCTGTTGGGTTGGTGTTGTCTTTCCGTTTCGGCACAAGAACAAAAAATTGATAGTACGCAAATTTTTAATCCCCTAACAGACGATATTACCGAAAAGCTCCCTCCTCTGGAAGCTCTTATTGATTCTGCAATTAAACATTCTCCTAAAATTCAAAATGAAGAATTTAACATTGCTTATCGCCAAAGTGAAGTTACTACTGCAAAACGGGATTGGACCCACTATATTAATCTAGGGTTAGATGTAAATAACGGAACATGGTGGTTCGACGACAAAGATGAACTTACACGACTTAACAGGTATTACCTTACAACCTCCAACCGTGCGCAATACGAAGTGGCAGTGTCCATGCGCTTACCCATTTTCTATATTATCGACCGACGCAATGAAATTAACAAACGAAAATCTCAGGTTGAACAAGCAGTTAGTTCAAGAAACGAACAGGAAAGGTCAATACGAACTATAGTAATTGAACATTACATGAATATGGTAGGGCAACAAAACGCTCTTCGTGTAAGCAACGATTACCAACAATATACGGCGTTACAAATGAAAATGGCTGAAAATGAATTTCTTAATGGCGAAATTGCAATTGTGGAATTATCTCGTCAAAAAGAAATTCAAACGCGAGGCGCTTTAGAATATGAACAAATTAAAGCACAATTTAAAAAATCTTATCTTTTGCTTCAAGAAACTGTGGGTATCGAATTTAATTTAATTTTTAATTTGAAGTAAATGGACATTCTACAATTTTTACGATTGTTTAAACGACACTTGCCTTTGCTAATAATAATCCCTATCTTATTAGCTGTTGTAGTATTTTATTTTACTCGTAACCAAGCAAAAGCATATCAATCTGAAACTGTGGTTTATACAGGTATAGGATCAGGCTACTCTATTGAAACAACTGCCCGTACCAATCTTGACTATTTCGCCACCAATATGCAATTCGACAATCTTATTAATCTTATTTATTCACGCCAAACTATAGAACAGACTTCACTCCGATTGCTTGCCCAACACCTTTTACTTGAAAAACCCGATGCCCGATATATTTCCCAAGACCATTTTAAAGAGTTACAACGTATTGTTCCCAAAAATGTAAAAAATTTAGTAGTTAAATTTGATAAAACTGGGGCAGAACGAGAAAAAATTCAACAAATTAAAGAACTTGAGAAGCAACTGAATGATCTTCAGGGGCAAATACAATCCCGGCAACAGAATTTAAACAATATGCAGGGAAATGCTACTGCTACCACTCCAACAACATCACCCTTACAATCCCATTCTACTACTTCTCAAAATATCAATTTATCTACCCAAACTACCACCACCCCTGACCCCAATGAATACCACGTAGTGGAACCCGGCGAATCTTTGCAATCAATTGCCAGCAGATACAATATCTCCATAGGGGAACTCCGCGATATTAACAACCTTACCTCTGCTAATGTCAAAACCGGACAAACCCTTATTATAAAGAAAAAATCACCTAACAGATTTATTTACCATGTTGTACAACCTGGTGAGAATTTACTTACCATTGCTCAAAAATACGACATTACCGTTTCGGAACTTACAAGTTTTAACAACTTGCAAAATAGTTCAGTTGTAGTAGGGCAAACCCTTGTAATCAATAGACCTAACAATAAGGACACACAAAATAATTTAGTGTCCAACGATACATCCAATTTTTATCAAGCGAATAATTCGCTTATGGATACAACACAACTCAATTCATGGGAATCCGCTGATTTGGCAGAAGAAACTCCTTCTTCCACCACTACTTACAAATTGTATGTTTCGGAATATTCGCCATATGTAACAGGAAAAGACCCGATTATCCCTCCAGGAATCAGTCTTTCTGACTACGAAAAAACTGTAAACAATCTCACTGCTTATTATGCAAGCAGTGACTCCAATTTTGTTTACGAATTACTTAACTATACACATCAGCATTACAGCATAAAAGCAATAACTTCGCGCATCCAAGTACAGCGAATTCAAAACAGTGACCTTGTAAAAGTGATTTACATTACCGATGATCCTGGAATTTGTCAGCAAACGCTACGTATTCTTTCTGAAGTATTTATGAAAAACTACCGTTTGCTGAAAGCAAAACAAACCGATGCTGTAGTTAATTACTTCGAAGAACAGGTTCGAATGGCAAATCAACGCTTAAAAAATGCTGAAGACCGCTTGCTGAAATTCAACCAAACCAACAATATCATAAACTATTACGAGCAATCAAAATACATAGCCGTTCAAAAAGAAGATCTTGATAAATATTACCAGGATGAACAAATCAGATTGTCGGGAGCTTCGGCAGCATTAAAAGAAATTGAAGCAAAACTCACCAATAAAGACAGTATTTATCTCAAAAGCAGCCAGATTTCAAAAAAACGGGATCAACTATCAGAAATAATGGAAAAAATTGCCATCAATAAAATTTCCGATGATTATGATCCGTCAGTAAACGCCCGCCTGAAGAGCCTGAACGACCAGTCGAAAAAATTAAAAGATGACTTGAAATTTTATGTAGATCAACTGTATCTGTATAGCCGGTCCACACAGGGAATTCCTTTGAAAGATTTGCTTACCGAGTGGCTAAAAAATGCCATTACTTTTGAAGAAGCCAAAGCAAGTTTAAAAGTACTCAATAATCGTAAAATGGATTTTATGCGTACTTATCAAATTTTTGCGCCCTTGGGAGCTATGCTTAAGCGCATTGAACGCGAGATTAGTGTTGCTGAACAATCTTATCTTGAATTGCTCCGTAGCCTTAACCTTGCAAAAATGAACCAGCAAAACCTTGAAATGTCAACCAATATCAAGGTAGTTGACCCACCCTATTTCCCCATTTCCGCAAATCCGTCAAAATCAAAATATTTAGTTTTACTTGCTGCCATAACTGGGTTCATAACAATTGCATTTATCATAATAATACTCGAATATCTCGATTCGTCAATAAAAACACCAGAAAGAGCCGAAAAGCTCACGGGGTTGAAACTTGCAGGAGTATATCCTAAAATCCTTTCCAATAAATTAGGGCAGGTTGACTACACACTATTAGCTAACAGATTGACAGAATTTATGATTCAAAACCTCAAATTCAAACTCCATCATAATTCTGTAACAGTTCCAAGAAAGCCCTATTTAATTTTGTTTTTTAGTACCAAATCAGAGACAGGGAAAACGCTTATAGCCTCACAAATCATTGACAAACTCAGAGTAAATGGCGAAAATGTTTTATACTTAAACTATACTTTTGATAATACCCTTAAGCCTGCAGAAGATTATAATGTGAATTATACATATTTAGTTGACAATAAATTTGCAGACATTAATAGCATTGGCGATTTGTTCGATTCCAAAATGTTGCGGGAAGAAAACTATGATTACGACTATATTTTTCTTGAAATACCGCCCATAGTATTGCATTCATTTCCCTTAGAACTCATGAATTCAGTAGATGCATCCTTTTTATTAGTAAAGGCAATTCATCACTGGCGCAAAGCAGACATCAATGCACTACGTACATTCAGAGATGTATCAAGGGAAATCCCGATGGTAATCCTTAATTATACCGAATTGTATGCACTTGAAGATATTATTAATATTAACGCAAGCGAAGAAAAAGTAAATACAGTTAAAAAAATTCTTAAAACATTAATCCTGCCTTTCAGAATTCGCTTCAGGCTAAGAGAAGTATAATTAATTAACACCGTGCTGGGTAAAATTAAGTTGCTGCTGAAAAATGACAACATTCTATCTCTTTTAGGAAATGTTGTTGTAGCAGTTTTCGGACTGCTCAGTTTCTTTGTCCTTGCAAGGATACTACCTATCAAAGATTTGGGTGAATGGGTACTATTCATCACTGCGGGCAATTTCATTGAAATGATGCGATTTGGAATCACCCGAACTGCAATAATTCGTTTTCTTTCCGGTTCTAAAGAGGAAGAAAGGCAAAAATTTATCGGATCTAACTGGGTAATCAGCATAAAGTCCACCCTAATTATTATAGGTATTTTATGGTTAACGCTAATTTTATTGAAAAGTCGTATTGAATTCTCAGGATATTATCTATTTTTTATGTGGTATCCTGTACTTTCCATAATTAATCTTCCTTTTAATAATGCAATCTCAATATTAAGTGCCGACTTGAAATTCAGAGAAATTCTCTTCCTTCGTTTATTTAATAATGCAACTTTTGTTGGTTTTTTAGCCTTCTATTATTTTTATCAGACGGCTGATATCAACATTATATTATATGCATATCTGATAATAAATGTTGCTACGTCAGCAATTAGTATGTATTATAAATGGGATGGGTGGAATTATATTAAAAAAGCAACAAAAAACACAAATAAAATAATTCTGAATTTTGGGAAATACACTACAGGAACTTTAATTGGCAGTAACCTGTTAAAAAGTGCAGACATTTTCATCATCGGATTAAGTCCATTCCTAAAAGCCGAAGGCGTTGCCTTGTTCAGCATCCCCATTAAACTTACTGAAATTCTTGAAATCCCTGTAAGAAGTTTCCTATCCACAGTTTTTCCCCATATGTCTAAAGCCAGTATTGAAAATAACCTTGAAGAAGTTAAACGATTATTTTATTCCTATGCGGGGGCACTCAGCTTTATTTTTCTGCCTGTAATAGCATTGTGTTTTATTTTTGCAGAAGAACTATGTATTATATTGGGTGGTAGAGAATATGTCAGCGCTGCTAATATTTTCCGGGTTTTTTGTATTTATGGAATGTTAATACCTATTGATCGGCTCACAGGTGTTGCCCTGGACAGTATCAATAAACCCCGGCAGAATTTTTTTAAAGTCATTTATATGGTAATTGCTAATGTTATAGGAGACATAATTGCCGTTTTTGTAATTACAGCAATCTTTCCTTCTGTCCCTGTAACAGAAGTACTTATGATGGTAGCAATGGCAACAATTATTATGACAATCATAGGCGTAATTGTTGGTTTTCATTTTCTTAATAAAGAAATTAGCATACAATTTGATAAAATATTTATTATCGGTTGGAAATTTTTCAAACAGAATATTCGTAAATTTAGCTTTTTAAAAATTTGACTATTTTTATATTAGTTTTTGAAAGAATAAAATGAATAAGATTTTTGAAGAAAAAACAGGGGCAGAATGGCTTGCCAATGGAGTAGTAATCGTCTTAATATTACTATTTACTGTTGGTTTGGGCTATATTATTGCTATTGGAGGTTTAAAATCTGCTTTGGCATTACTGGTATTACCCCCAATTCTTTTTTTCTTAAACAGATTTTTCATTTTTCCACTAATAGGTTTATTTACTGCACTTTTTTTTGCATTTATTGCAATCGGCGTAACCCGATATATTCCGGGAATTCCTTTGGGTTTATCAGTAGATGGGTTTTTGGTAATGAGCTATATTGCATTATTTTTTAAAAATTTTTATACCGGGGTTGATTGGAAACCTGCAAAAAATGATTTATCACTTTTGTCGCTTATTTGGTTTTTGTACGCCGTATTTGAATTTTTTAACCCGGAAGCACTTAGCCGTACTGCATGGTTTTATGCTATGCGTGGTATGAACTTGTATATGTTGCTGACTATACCTCTCGCTTTTCTATTGCTCAACAAGATGAAATTTGTTTGGTTTTTTTTATATGTATGGGGGGTATTTTCTATTTTAGGCACATTAAAAGGAATTCAGCAATTGTATATTGGCCCAGATTATGCCGAACAACGTTGGCTTGATACTACTGGAGGAATAACACACATTATTTTTGGTGAGTTACGCGTTTTCTCTTTTTTTAGTGATGCAGGGCAGTTTGGTGCAGCCCAAGGTCATGCCGGTATAGTAGGAATGATTTTATTTTTCATTGTAAAAGGTTGGAAGAAAAAGGTATTTTTCCTTATGATGGGTTTAGGTGGACTATATGGGATGATGATTTCCGGTACACGTGGTGCTATATCAGTTCCCATGGCAGGAATGCTTTTGTATCTTATTCACAGAAAAAATTTTAGAGCATTATTAGTTGGCTCGCTCATCATTATCGGGGTTTACTCCTTTTTTCGCTATACATATATTGGACAGAGCAATGCACAAATCAGGCGTATGCGAACTGCTTTTACACCCACAGATGACGCTTCATACCTTGTGAGAATGCAAAACAGGGCGATCCTTAAAACGTATCTGGCATCACGTCCGTTTGGTGGAGGTATAGGAAGTGCAGGTGACTGGGGAAAACGATTTTCGCCGCAGGGATTCCTTGCTAATGTGGCAACCGATAGCTGGTATGTTCAAATATGGGCAGAACAGGGTATTGTGGGTTTAATCCTGCACCTGTTAATTTTAGGATACATTATAATTAAGTCGTCCTATTATATAATGTTTACGATTAAAGACACTGAACTAAAACTCATTTTAAGTGCCCTTGCCTCGGGCATAGTAGGCATGATGGCAGCCAGTTATGGCAATGGAGTTTTTGGTCAAATGCCATCGGGTATTATTATTTATATTTGTATGGCAATATTGTTTATGGCACCTCAGTTCGACAATAAATTAGTAAGTTCAACACAAACAGATTTGATGAAGATGGAAAAAACATAAATTGTACCCTATGCTAGTCCTAGGAATTTCAGCATTTTATCACGATTCAGCAGCATGTATAGTTCACGACGGTGAAATCATTGCTGCAGCCCAGGAAGAACGGTTTACAAGAATCAAACATGATGAATCTTTTCCTGTTAATGCTGTTAAATTTTGCCTGGATTTTGCAGATATATCCCCTGGCGAACTTGATTACGTCGTTTTTTATGAAAAACCATTTCTAAAATTCGAAAGATTACTTGAAACGTATTACGCATTTGCCCCCAAAGGGTTTCGTTCTTTTGCTATTTCTATACCTATCTGGATAAAAAACAAGCTTCTTATTAAAAAAATTATCAAGGATGAATTAAATAAAATAAGCCAATTCGATTCCAAAAAAACACCCGTCCTTTTTTCTGAACATCATCTTTCGCATGCAGCAAGTGCTTTTTATCCATCTCCTTATGAAGAAGCCGCAATAATTACCATTGACGGAGTAGGTGAATGGGCAACAGCATCTATCGGATATGGACAACAGAATACAATAAAAATCTTTAAAGAATTACATTTTCCCCATTCAGTAGGATTGCTTTATTCCGCATTTACCCTTTTTACAGGCTTTAGGGTAAATTCCGGTGAATATAAATTAATGGGATTAGCCCCATACGGAAATCCGGTTTCCCCCAATGTAAAAAGGTTTATTTCTCTAATTAAAGAGCAGTTCGTTGATATTAAACCTGATGGCTCCATAAAACTCAACATGGACTATTTTGCATTTGCTACCGGGCTAAAAATGCTTCACCAAAAAAAATGGGAAAAACTTTTGGGGATACCTTTAAGGCAACCGGAATCTCCTATAAACCAAGAACATTGTGATCTTGCTTTTGCTATTCAACAAATTACCGAAGAAATAGTATTTAATATGGCAGCAGAAGCAAAAAGATTAACCGGCTCCGCCAATTTGTGCCTATCAGGAGGAGTAGCACTTAATTGTGTTGCCAATGGTAAACTTTTAAGTTCCGGAATATTTCAAAATATTTTCATACAACCTGCCGCCGGAGATGCAGGCGGTTCGCTGGGTGCCGCATTAGCTGTATATCATTTGTTTGCGCAAAAAGAACGTAAATCAGATAACAAACAGGATGGTATGAAAGGAGCATTATTAGGTCCAGATTACACAGATAAAGAAATAGAAATCATTTCAAAAAAGCTCAAAGCCAGATACACTTTTTATCAATCAGAAGACGAATTGCTTAACACTACTGCAACATTGATTAGCAATGGAGCAGTAGTAGGGTGGTTTCAGGGTAGAATGGAATTTGGTCCCAGAGCCTTGGGCAACAGAAGTATTCTTGCAGATGCACGAAATGTAGAAATGCAAAAAAAACTAAATTTAAAAATAAAATATAGAGAAAGTTTTCGCCCTTTTGCTCCTTCGGTTCTTATTGAACATAGCAAAGAATACTTCGAATCCGGGTTTGCATCACCCTATATGTTACTTATTGACTATATAAACCAAAATCATAGAAACCATCTTCCCGATAATTATAACGACCTTTTTTTGAATGAAAAGTTGTATTTTGTAAAATCTGATATTTCGGCAATAACACATCTTGATTTTTCTGCAAGAGTGCAAACCGTTCACCAGGAAATAAATCCTAAATATTGGAAACTTATCCAGTCGTTTCGAAAGATTACCGGTTATGGAATTATTGTTAACACCAGTTTCAATGTCCGTGGAGAACCCATAGTATGTTCTCCTTTAGATGCATACCGATGTTTTATGCACACTGAAATGGATTACCTTGTACTGAACAATTTTATTTTTGATAAAAACGATCAACCTGAATTTAAAGACGACTGCTATTATAAAGAAAAAATAAAACCAGATTAATTATATGTTTGATATATTTAAGGAATTATTATTTTTTATAAAACAAAGAAAGAAATGGTGGCTTGCCCCCATAATATTTATATTATTATTACTTGCATTATTGCTTTTTATAAGCACAAGTTCTGTATTAGGTCCATTTATATATACATTGTTTTAAAACGCAGTAATATGAAAGAAAAACGAATTAAGTCTCTTGAATTTATTTTATTAATTACTGCAATATTAGTAATTATATTTTTTATTTTCAGATATATTCTTTTTTTATATATTGCTATTACTATTGCCGCTATTGGTTTATTTTTTCCACAAATAACCCTACATTTGTACAAGGGTTGGGACTGGATAGGACAAGGTATAAGATATTGTGTAACTCATTTAATTCTTTTTATTATTTTTTATTTTATTCTATTTCCTATTTCTATATTATATAAGCTCAAAAATAAAGATCCCCTGAAGTTAACTAATAAAAATTTATTTTCTTACTACGATCTTCGTGATAAAAACTTTTCAGATAATGATTTTGAAAAAATGTGGTAAAATGAAATCTAATATATATAAAAAAATAATATTTTATATTATTCTTATAGCACTTTTTAGCGTCATTTTATTTATTATTGGCGAATTTGGTCTCAGACTATTAGGGTTTACGCCAGATAATCCCGACCGTAAAGACTTGATTAAAGTTACACCCGGAGGTAAATATTTCATGGCTGACGATTATCTTGGTTATACCCATATCGCAGGGAAATTCCGGATATTTCTGCCCCATAACTACTCTTTTATCACCACACACGATTCTGCAACTTTGCGAATTACGCATCCGGAAGAAATGAACAATTCGTATGCAAGCAAAGAAAAAATTTGGATTTTTGGATGTTCCTGTACACATGGCTGGTCAATAAATGACTGGGAAACATATCCCTGGCGTTTACAAGAAAAATGCCGTGAATATGAGATAATAAACTATGGCGTAAGCGGGTATGGAACAATACATTCCTTGCTACTTTTACAGCGCGACCTCAAGAAAAAAATCAAACCCAGGATCGTTATATTAGCTTACGCCTCCATGCACGATGCCCGCAATACACTTTCTGCAAGCCGAAGAAAAGCAGCAACAGCATATAACTTTCTCGGTACCATAGTACAACCTTATGCTGAGCTCACTAAAAATGCCAGGCTTATCATTCATAAACCTTGTAATGTTACTTACCATAGACCTCCTTTTAATACAAAATCTGCACTAATCCATTTTATTGAAAGAGCATTTAATGCATTGCAAGCCCGTTTTTCCGATAGCCATACAGTTACTAAGGCAATTATCGAAGAAATGAACAGGCTTTGTATACAAAATCATATCACCTTTATTGTAGCTGGAATAAATAATGATAAAAGAACAACGGAAATGCTGAGCTATTGTAACAACATGAAAATATTAACCGTTGATATTTCGATAGATAATAAAAGTGGCAAATATACTAACGAACCCTACGATCCCCATCCCAATGCCCTTGCCAACCACATTTATGCTGATAAAATCTTTAAGTTTCTAACAACACATCGCCTCTTATTTCAATAATTTTCGGTATTTTACGGAAAAATCGCAAACACTTTCTGTTAACTTGCATTATTAGGAATAAAATCCTATTTTTGATTAAAAAATGAACTTAACAAATCTTCATCAGGATGCAAGTACCTATCGATATTAATTCCTTTCTGATTCAAGCAATTCAGGCTGCTTTTTATGCCGGTCAGAAAGTTCTTAATATATATAATAGTAAACATATCCCCTTTCAATTAAAACAGGATTTAAGCCCTTTAACATTTGCTGATATTGCTTCCAATCAAATCATCATAGAATATTTAGAACCGCTTGGACTACCTTTTATCAGTGAAGAAAGTGAAAAAACTTCCTACTATTTACGCAAAGAATGGTCATATTTTTGGTTAATTGACCCATTAGACGGCACTAAGGAATTTTTACATCATAATGGAGAATTTACAATTAATATAGCATTAATCCATAAAAATAAAGCAATAATTGGTGTTATATTTATTCCCGTATATAATGAATTGTATTTTGCTTCTTCCCTTTTGGGATCATATAAGGCGAGTAACATAACCCGATTTTCACAAATAGAGAGTTTGCCTACCGTGCTTGCCAATTCTATAAAATTACCAATTTACACAATCAGCGACAGATATATTATTGTTTTGAGTCGCTCACATTCTGATAAAAAAACTGATTTATATATTCAATCATTTCCTTTTTCCGGACTTAGTATTGAAAAATTATACAAAGGGAGTTCTTTAAAATTTTGCATGGTTGCTGAAGGAAGTGCCCATTTATACCCCCGTATCGGAAAAACAATGGAATGGGATACAGCTGCCGGTACTGCCATTGCTGAATTTGCGAATGCTTCAACATATCAGCTTAATACTAAAAATCCATTATTATATAACAAAAAAAAATTTGAGAACCCTAATTTTGTTACCAAAAGAAATAATTAATAAATAATGGCAAATAACAATAAAGAATTTCCACTTGTTTCAATTATAACTGTTAATTTTGATCATTCAGATGTTACATGCGAAATGCTTGATTCTCTTACAAGAATCAGTTATCCCCATATCGAAGTTATTGTTATTGATAATGCTTCTCTTAACGATGATCCCACGATGATTACCCAGAAGCATCCCTGGGTGCGGCTTATTGTAAACAAAAAAAATCTAGGTTTTGCCGGAGCAAATAATATAGGAATTAAAGAAGCTCAAGGCAAATATATTTTATTATTAAATAACGATACAATTGTAGATACACATTTTCTAGAACCCCTGGTTGCCTGCATGGAGTCCGATGCTATGATTGGAGCTGTAAGCCCTAAAATCCGTTTTTTTTATCAACCTGAAATTATTCAATATGCTGGTCTTACCCCTATCAATAATTATACAGTAAGAAGTAAAGGCATAGGTTTCAGAGAAATAGATATGGGACAATACGATAAAAACCGTCTTACGGCATATGCCCACGGAGCTGCTATGATGGTTAGAGTAGATACTATTAAAAAAATCGGTTTGATGTCGAATGCATTTTTCCTTTATTATGAAGAACTCGACTGGAGTTTCCGTATCCGACAGGCTGGCTATAAAATATTTTACGTATTCAATTCCCTTATACTGCACAAAGAGTCAATTACTACCGGAAAAATGAGCCCATTAAAAACTTACTACCTGAACAGAAGTCGTTTATTGTATATGCGCCGCAATATTCGAGGTTTAAGTCTGGTTATCTGTGTCTTATTTCAAATATTTTTTTCTATCCCCAAAAACGCGCTTGTATATATTTTTACTGGTAAGTTTAGTCTGTTGAAAGCATATCTTAAGGCATTAGGTTGGCATTTGAAAAACCTGTTTTTTCACAAAGAAATACATAGCCATCCCTCATATTAATTATTGCACGTAAAAAAATCTAATATGGAACAGGTAACATTCCAGGTGAAACCACGAAAATTTCTTCCCTTAGTTTCTATCATAATTGTTAACTACAATCATTCGGATGTTACCTGCGAACTTATTGAATCACTAAATAAAATAACCTATCCCAATTTCGAAATTATTGTTGTTGACAATCAATCGCCCGATGATGAGCCCATAATTATCAAGCGGACGTACCCTGGAGTACGGCTTGTGAAAAGTCCCATCAACTACGGGTTTGCAGCAGGAAATAATTTTGGTATGATGACCGCACAAGGAAAATATATCCTACTATTAAATTTTGATACTATAGTTACAAAAGATTTTCTCGAACCCTTGGTCAATATTATGGAAGCCCACTCTGAAATTGGTGCGGTTAGTCCCAAAATCCGATATTTTCACACACCCGATACCATTCAATATGCAGGCTATACAACAATGAATACCTTGACCTTACGAAATTTTGCCATCGGTTCCCACCAAATTGACCGGGGGCAATTCAACCAAAGTGGCGAAACTGCCTATGCCCATGGTGCAGCCATGTTGGTTTCAATGGAAGTAATTAAAAAAGTGGGTATGATGTCGTACGCTTTTTTCTTATATTATGAAGAAGCTGACTGGTGCGAACGAATTAAAAGAAATGGATATAAAATTTATTATGTACACGAATCCTTGGTATATCATAAAGAATCAATTGCAACCGGCAAAATGAGTTTTGATAAAATATATTACCTCACTCGCAATCGTTTAATTTTCATGCGAAGAAATATTTTGGGATTTAAATTTTTTATTGCCGTACTATACCAAATTTTTATTGCAATTCCCCGTAACTCGTTACGATGGCTGATTAAAGGCAAATTTGATTTATTCTTTGCTTATTATAAGGCTATTGGATGGAATATTACCCATTTGTTTGACAAAGAAATATTTGAAAACCCCATGTTATAATTGTTATGGAAACCCTGATATTTTTCCTAAATTTAATGCAATGGATTCTTTTTGTTATTCTTACATTTTCCACCTTGTATTTATTGTACTTTTCAATTGCAGGAATTTTTAGTTATCACCCCCGTCAAAGGTTTGATGAAAACTTTCGAAAAATTGCCGTGTTAATACCTGGATATAAAGAAGATATGGTAGTTGTTGAGTCGGCTTCCGATGCTTTACAACAAAATTATCCAAAGGATATGTTTGACGTTGTGGTTATTGCCGATAGTTTGCAACCTAACACCCTAAAAGCACTTAATAATTTGCCCATCAAACTTATAGAAGTAAGTTTTGAAAAAAGCACCAAATCAAAAGCCCTTAATAAAGCAATGGAACAATTACCCGAAGATTATGCTATAGCAATAATTCTTGATGCTGATAATCTGATGGAAAGAGATTTCCTAAAAAAAATAAATATGTCGTTCGCAGCAGGCTATTTGGCAGTACAGGGACACAGAGTGGCAAAAAACATGAATACCCCTTTTGCAATTCTTGATGCTATCAGCGAAGAAATTAATAATCATATTTTCAGAAAAGGGCATAGGGTTTCTGGATTATCCTCAGCAATTATAGGTTCCGGAATGGCTTTTGAATATTCTTATTTTAAAAACTTAATGAACGGAATAAAGGCGGTAGGAGGTTTCGATAAAGAAATTGAACTAAAAATGCTTAAAGAAGGAAAAACTATTGAATATCTTCCTGATGCTTATGTTTATGATGAAAAAGTACAGAAATCTGAAGTATTTTCCAACCAGCGACGCAGGTGGCTTTCTGCACAGGTACATTATTTCAGAATTTATATACTTGATGCAATAAAAGAAGTATTTGTACATAGAAATATTGATTATTTTGATAAAGCATTTCAATTTATTCAGCCACCAAGAATTTTGTTATTAGGCATAATAACTATTATTTTTATATTTTCTCTAATTTTTAATCCATTGTATATAATGTTATTCTGGTTATATTTATTCGGAATTTGCGTTTTTACTTTTTTACTTTCAATACCTATAAAATTTTATAATATCCAAACATTAAAAGCTATAGTGTATTTACCTAAAGGGTTTTTTCTTATGCTTATATCATTGTTAAAAATCAAAGGAGCTAATCAACGTTTTATTCATACACAGCATACAAGTATAAAAAACAATAAATAATGCAACCAAAATAATATCAACATGTTAAATATTTTTAAATTTCAAATATTAAAATAAAAATTGTTATCTAAAGAAAAAAATTATATCTTTATAAACTATTTTCTCTAATTAAATTAATCTAAAATGGCAAATTCTTACAATGCTGAAAAATTGTTATTTAGAAGACAATTTATACTTGGACCCCGTTTTATTGAAAAATTTCCAACATGGAATAAATTTAATTTAAATAAAACGCTTTTTGTTACCCTGCATCCAGATTTGCCCTATAAACAAGTAAGCAAAAATGGATTTACCCTCACACTTTTGGGTTACATCATTAATTCTGAACAAATTTCATCTTCCGATGAAGATATTTTATACGATATCCTCAGCAAAATTCAGAAAATTGATGACATTTTTGAGAACCTTACCGATGACTTAGGTGGCAGATGGATTTTGATTATTGACGATGGCAATGAGTGTAAGCTATTTCACGATGCCGCCGGTCTTCGCCAGGTTTGCTATACAAATGAAATGAATGGGGAAATCTGGTGCGCTTCCACTCCAGGTATTATAGCAGAAGAATTGGGCTTTACAATTGGCAGCGACGCGCTGGAATTTATTAACTCTCCACAATGGAAAAATGCCCACGAATATTGGTGGCCCGGTATGACCACCCCATTCAGGGAAATCTCTCAATTACTGCCTAACTTCTACCTCGATCTGAAACATTGTACATATCACAGATATTGGCCTAATAAATATTATCCTTATCCTGCCCCTTACAAGGAAGGTATTAAAAAAAGTGCCGAATTGCTAAAAAAACTCTGCAATGCTGCATTCCAACGTTTCCCGGTAGAAGGCACCATTTCTGCAGGTTACGACACCCGTACCATTTTAGCTGCCAGTAAAGATTTTGCCAAAGAAATAGAATATTTAACCCTTATTTATTGGTCGTATACGCAGGAAAGTACCGATTCGCAAATTTCTACAAGTCTTCTAAAAGATTTAAATCTAAAACACAAACTCGTACAGTGCAGAAAGGAATGCAGCCCCGAATTCTGGGAAATTTATAAAAGAAACGTTACGACTGCTCATCTTGCTTATGCAAGTATTAATGAAACCCTTATGGAATATTTTCCCCAGGAAAAAGTAGCCATTAAAGGTACGGTAAGCAGTGAAATTATAAGGGAACAATATATTGATAAAACACGGAAAAAAGATGGCAAAAACTTTGCTCAAATTTCTGGTTTTAATGGAAATAAGTTTATGGAAAAACACTTGCAAATCTGGCTCGACGAAGCTTTACCGTATGCAAAAAAATTCAACGTCAATATTAACGAATTGTATGGTTGGGAACAACAAACCGGTAGATGGCAGGCAATGACCCAGGCTGAGGGAGACATTGCGCAGGAAGTATTTGTACCTTTTAACTGCAGAAATCTTATAATGTATATGTTGCAAGTACACGACAAATACCGTCGTCCGTTTTATTATAAATTATATGAAGAAATGGTAAAATATAACTGGCTTGAATGTAATGCCTATCCGATGAATCCCCACAAACGCGGCTGGAAACCCCAGTTAAAAAATATTTTACGCCAATCCGGATTTTATCCTTTTTTCATTACTTTATTTTATAAATTTCACAAACAAAAAAGCCACATTTAAGTATCTGTAATTATGATAATTGGTATAGAAGGACAACGACTCTTCCGGAAAAAGAAACATGGGATGGACATGGTGGCACTTGAGTTAATTAACCACCTCCAGCAAATTGACACAATTAATCAATATTTTATTTTCGTGAAGCCCGGTGAGGATGATTCCTGCATAAAAGAAACTTCCAACTTTTCAATCATCCGCTTACAGGGAGGTCCATACCCTATTTGGGAGCAATATGCCCTTCCTAAAGCTGCCCGAAAATATGGGTGCCAAATATTACACTGTACCAGCAATACAGCACCGGTTTTTACCTCCATCCCTTTAGTTACCACACTGCATGACATCATCTACCTCGAAAGTATTAGTATTTTTAAAAAATCTGGCACCTGGTACCAAAAGTTCGGGAATTTGTATCGTAAGTTCGTGGTTCCACAGGTTGTAAAAAAGAGCAACCGTATCATAACCGTTTCATTATTCGAGCAAAAGAGAATAGTTGATTTTTTTGGATTTAAAGATGACAAAAAACTTATCGCCGTTTACAACGGGGTGGGAAGCCATTTTAAAAGAGTAGAAAATCCGGAAATTCTTTCTGCTATAAAAATTAAATACCAATTACCGGATCAATTTTTTTTCCACCTTGGTAATACCGACCCCAAAAAAAACACAAAAGGAGTTCTTAAAGCATACTCTGATTTTCTTAAAATAACAGGAGCGAAAATTTCTCTTGTAATGTTAGATTTTGACACAGCAGAATTGCAAAAAATATTAAAAGAAATTAGAAACGAGACTCTTATAGAATCTATTCACCTTACAGGATATGTTGTAAACACCGATTTACCTGCAATCTATTCACTTTGCAGCTTGTTTTTATACCCATCACTACGCGAAAGTTTTGGAATTCCCATACTTGAAGCAATGGCTTGCGGAACACCAGTTATTACTTCTAATACATCCTCAATGCCGGAAATTGCCGGTAATGCAGCCCTTTTGGTTAACCCTTTTGATACGGAAGAAATAGTACAAGCAATGCTTAGTATTTACCAAAACCCCTCTTTACAATTGGACTTAACTACAAAAGGATACCTACAAGCATCCCTTTTTTCATGGAAAGCCATGGCAGAACATGTGCTGCAAATTTATGAAGACCTTTCACATTCAATTTAATCAGTGTAACAATGTTAAAAGACAGAGATTTTGTAATTTTTGGACTTCAATCATGGGATGTTGAAATCGGCAGCACCTGTAAATATACAGCCCTCGAGATTTCAAAAAACAATCGGGTACTTTTTGTAAGCATTCCGTTACAACGTGGCGCGTGGCTAAAAGAAAGGCATAAACCCGAAGTAAAAAAACGCCTCTCGGTTTTAAAAGGGTTAGTCCCTAATCTTGAGAAAGTAGGTGATAATATTTGGAATCTGTATCCCAAAACGGTTTTTGAATCCATCAATTGGATTAACAATCCTCGCATTTTTGATTTCTTTAATAAGCTAAACGAGAGGCGATTAGCAAAAGAAATCAAAAAAGCCATTGAACAGCTTGGATTTAAGGATATAATAATTTTAAATGATAACTCAATGTTAGTGGGCTATTATTTGAAAGAGCTTTTAAAACCACAATTTTATATCTATTTATTAAGAGATGCTGTTACACTGGTGCCGTACCATGCCAAACACGGGACACGGCTTGAACCCTTGCTTATTTCTAAAATTGATCTTGTTGTTACCAATTCTGATTATTTCAGAAACTTTGCAGCCAGATACAATTCCCAATCCTATATGATCGGGCAGGGTTGCGACCTGACAATGTACTCTGATCCCGATGGAACAATGCCAGTGCCGGAAGAAACCATCCCCATAAAGCGCCCTGTTATTGGTTACACGGGAGTATTAACAACCATCCGACTCGATATTAATATATTAGTTTACATCGCAGAACAAAAACCTGAATGGACTTTACTATTAGTTGGACCGGAAGATGAAGATTTTCGAAAAAGCAAACTGCATCAGCTTCCTAATGTTATTTTTACCGGAAGGAAAGAGCCACGACAACTTCCCGCTTATATTAAATCATTTGATGTAGCCATTAACCCTCAACTGGTTAATCCTATTACGGATATTAACTACCCTTTAAAAATTGACGAATATCTTGCCATGGGAAAGCCTGCCGTAGCTACAAAAACTACCTTTATGGCTTATTTTAGTGAATACTCTTACCTCCCATCATCTCCCGAAGAATATATTATTGCGATTGAAAAAGCTATATCTGAAAACACCCCTGAACTCGAAAAAAGAAGAAAACAGTTTGCCGCCGGACACAGTTGGGAAAATTTTGTAAATAAAATATATACACACGCTTATAATTGTATGATTCAAAAAGGGATATTTAAATAATACCATTACTAATATGAACATTGTGGTAACAGGGTTGCAAAGTTGGGACAGCGATATCGGTAGTAACTGTATTGATATCAGCCGGGAATTGGCAAAAAACCATAATGTATTGTACGTAAACTACCCATTGGACAGAATGACGGTATATAGAAATTCACGCCATCCCAAAATAAAGCAACGGATGGCTGTTTTAAAAAGTAAAGCTCCTGACCTTGTTAAGGTAGAAGAAAATTTATGGGTTTTTACCCCTCCTATTCTGTTAGAATCCATAAGCAGAATTGCCATTCCCTTTCTTTTCGATTTTATCAATACACACAACAATGTTAAATACGCCAATGCTATAAAAACTGCGATAGATAAACTTAATTTTAATGATTTTATTCTTTTAAATGATAATGATATTTACAGAACTTTGCATTTTAAAAAATTACTTAATCCTCGTTTATATATTTATTATTTAAGAGATTATATGATTGAAACCGCTTATTATAAATACCATGGACAACGTATTGAACACATATTGATTAAAAATGCCGACGCAATATTTACAAATTCATTATTCCTTGAAAAATATGCACAAACAATAAATAATGTATGTTTTTTTACAGGACAGGGTTGTGATACCCATTTATACGACCCAGAATCTATTACATCTGTTCCCGAAGATATTATACAAATTCCATACCCTATCATTGGATACACAGGAGCTTTGCGGACATTGCGTCTCGACATTCCTCTGCTCGAAACAATTGCCTCTAAAAGACCCAATTGGAGTTTTGTATTTATTGGTACTGAAGATGAATCATTCAGCAAAAGTGCACTCCATTTTATGCCCAATGTGCATTTTTTAGGAAGCCGGGATGCACATTTACTCCCCACTTATGTTTCTTCTTTTGATGTAGCTATTAATCCTCAGATAGTTAACAAAACAACCCTTGGAAATTATCCGCGAAAAATTGACGAATACCTCTCCATGGGAAAACCAGTCGTAGCTACCCGTACCGAAGCAATGGAAATGTTTTCGGATTATGTTTTTCTTGCCGATAATTGCGAAACATTCATACAAGGGATTGATTACGCATTACAACACAATACTCCTGCGCAAATACAAGCAAGAAAAGAATATGCCCAAACGCATACCTGGGAGAAAGTGGTAAAAACAATGATACAGATTATACAAAACAATTTCAAAATTTATTAAACTATATTATGACTATAAGTAGCTTTATCAAATCAAACCCATTATTAAAAAAAGTGATCTACCGCATGCTGACACCCAGGTACCAATCCAGACCCAGGCTCTGGGTAAAATGGTTTGTCAACCCGTTTTTTCATAAAAAAGGTCGTGGAGCAGTCATTCGCAATCATACAAGAATTGATGTAATGCCTTGGAGCCAATTTATCATAGGAAAACATACAACAATAGAAGATTTTTGCACTGTTAATAATTTGGTGGGAGATGTAATTATCGGCGAATACACACGTATTGGAATGGCTAATGTAATAATTGGGCCTATACGCATTGGAAACAATGTAATTTTCGCTCAAAATATTGTTCTTTCAGGTTTAAATCACGGATATGAGGACATAACCATTCCTCCAACTTATCAGGAAATAATTAAAAAAGAAATAATTATAGAAGATGATGTTTGGATAGGTGCAAACAGCGTAGTAGTTGCAGGAGTAACCATTGGGAGGCATGCTGTGATTGCCGCAGGAAGCATAGTTACCCATAATGTACCTCCCTTTACAGTAGTTGCCGGGAATCCAGCAAAGACGATAAAACAATATAATGCCAATACCAAAAAATGGGAAAAATTAAAAAAATAATATATATACAATAAAATATCCATAAGGATAATGCTCATACAAACCGAAGATGATATTTTGTGGATATCTTCCGAGTTATCGAGGCAGGCTATGTGACCAATAAATTAAAAAATTAATAACGCATGAATAAAATAATTATACTTTTTAGATATTTAAAGGATTTTATTAAATATTATGAATTTATTTTCGTTTTCACTTCTATAAAATATCAACTATTCAAAAAAACGTCAAAGCACAACAGATTATATAAGAGCAGTTTAGGATTATTTATTTCCAGAAAAAATTCCATTGATTTTCAATTTGCCAATTATGCATATGAATGGAATGTTAAAAAATTTATATTAGATAATTATAAAGAGTACACTACTTTTATAGATATTGGTTCGCACATTGGAACTTATTGTTTTTTATTAGCCCCAAAGGGATTACGGTGTTATGCTTTTGAACCGACAAAAGAAAATTTCAGAGCTTTACATATCAATATATTACTCAATAAGCTTGAAAACCAAATTACAGCATTTAACATTGGTTTGGGTTCAGAAAATACTGATGAAGATTTTATTTTTGAAGAAATAAATACCGGTGCATCTCATAGGGCAAACCATGAAAACGGTAAAAATCATGAAACTGTTATAATTCGCACATTCGATTCAATTTATGCCAATTTTAATATTGATGTTAACGAAAAAATATTGATAAAAATTGATGTAGAGGGAATGGAAGCAGAAGTTATAAAAGGTGCGACCCAATTTTTGTCAAAATATCCCAACCTGCTCATCGTGATGGAAAGTATCCATTCCGGTGAAAACAATCTTAAAAATAAATTATTAGAAATTGGTGATTATGAATTTTTTAAAGTAGATAGTTTTAATATGGCAGCTAAAAAACATTAATAATTTATATTATGCTGGTTTTAAAAATAACCTTCTGGATTCTTGCATTTATTGTATTTTATTCATATCTTGGATATGGAATGCTATTATTTGTATTAGTAAAACTCAAAAAAATCATCAGTACAAATACAAATAACAAATATGATGATTCTTACGAGCCGGAAGTTACCTTGTTTGTTGCTGCCTATAACGAAAAGGATTATGTGGCACGTAAAGTTCAGAATATTTACGAACTGAATTATCCTAAGGAAAAGGTAAAACAAATTTGGGTTACCGACGGTAGTAATGACGGCACACCTGAGTTACTTGCTCAATATCCAAATATTAAAGTATATCACCAACCTGAGCGCGCAGGAAAAATTGCAGCAATGAACAGAGGTATTTCATTTGTAGATACACCCATTGTGATTTTTTCCGATGGAAATACCCTGCTTGGTAAAGATTCTGTCAGAGAAATTGTACGCCTTTTTAGCAATCCTAAAACAGGTTGTGTTTCCGGCGAAAAAAGAATTTTCAGCAATACAAAGGACACCGCAGCTACCGCTGGTGAAGGCATTTACTGGAAATATGAATCAAAATTAAAAAAATGGGATGCCGAATTGTATTCAGCAGTGGGAGCTGCCGGGGAACTATTTGCCATTCGCACGAATCTTTACACTAAAGTAGAACACGATACGCTTCTCGACGATTTTATCATTTCCATGCGAATCGCCAAACAAGGATATGTTATACAGTACAACCCAAATGCTTATGCCATTGAGTCATCTTCCGCCAATGTTAAAGAAGAAATGAAAAGAAAAATTAGAATTTCTGCCGGAGGCATACAATCTACATTGCGGCTCAAAGAGCTGATGAACCCGTTTCGATATGGGTTGCTTGCATTTCAGTTTGTCTCCCACAGGGTTTTACGCTGGACCATTGCAGCATTTTCTTTACCTATTCTGTTTTTGCTTAATTTCATCTTTGCAGTTTGGGAAGGCTTCTTTTCATTACACCTTTACTCTGTTTTATTGTATTTACAACTCTTATTTTATGCGCTTGCTCTTTGTGGCTGGTATTTAGAAAATCATAAAATTAAAATTAAAATACTATTCATTCCATACTATTTTTTTATAATGAATTTATGTGTTTTTCTTGGACTTGATAGATATATAAAAGGTAAACAAAGCGTTAATTGGGAAAAAGCTAAGCGTGCAGACTAATACTTACAGATATGAAGCATAAAATATACTTAATTGTAATATTATTTTTTATACCAACTATCATATCTTTTGCACAATGTAAAGGTTGTAAATATTTTGTTCATCCCGATTCAGTAGCCATTGTAAGCATAGAAGGCGATTTGATGCCCAACCTTTTACCCGGCGATACAATTTGCCTGAACCCAGGAAAATATTTTCAACTGTATATTCATAAAATCAAAGGTTCCGCAGAAAAGCCCATAATTATAAAAAACTATAATGGGGAAGTGATAATTGAAAACAACAGTAATTTTGGAATTACTTTCAGCGATTGTGCTTACATTAAATTTACAGGTTCGGGAAAATCTGATTTATATTATGGATTTAAAATTACCAATGTTCAGCAAGGAAGCGGGTTATCCATTAACTACCTTAGTTCTGATATTGAAGTGGAACGAGTTGAAATCAGCAACATAGCCTTTTCCGGTATTGTTGTAAAAACCGACCCTGATTGTTCCTTCACCTCACTAAGAGATAAATTTACATTGTACAATACTTTTATCCACGATAATTACATTCACGATACGGGAAATGAAGGCATGTATATCGGAAGTTCTTTTTACAGAGGATATACTTTGCATTGTAATGGAATAGATACTACCGTATTGCCTCATATTCTTTCGGGTGTAAAAATTTACAATAACCGGATTGAACGCACTGGCTGGGACGCCATCCAGGTGGGATCAGCCTCCGCAAACTGCAAAATCTACAATAATTACGTATCAAACGACAGCTATGCCGGGTACCCGGATCAAATGAGCGGAATTTTAATTGGTGGAGGAAGTAAATGCGATTGTTATAATAATATAATAGTAAATGGTAAAGGCGATGGAATTGAAGTTTTGGGGTTGGGAGACTTTAAAATATTCAATAATCTCATAATAAACGCAGGGCGTTCGTATTACCCCAACAATCCACCAACAGAACATCCTAAACACGGAATTTTTTGCAAGGATATAGTTACCACACAGGGAAAAGGCTACGGATTTTTCAATAATACCATTGTAAACCCCAAGACACACGGAATTTTATTCAAAAATGCAGTGAGTAGTGGAAATAAAATGTACAATAACATAGTTGTCAATCCTGGAGCTTTAGCGTTCAAAGTCAATTCTGCATACATTAAATTAGATGTTCCTAACGGAATGGTTGATACATCTCACAATTTTTTTTCGCCTTCATCCTATTCATTTTGCTTTGATGACACACTTACAAACAATTACGACCTGCAAATTGCATCACCACTTATTAATAAAGGACTTAACATAACCAACGAAGGTGTAACTTTTGATTTATTAAACCGGCAGCGGCCATTTGGAACGGCTTTCGATGCCGGAGCATATGAATGTTGGAAAAACGGAGCTGGCACCTTAGAACAGATAGGGAACGGCATTGTAAAAATGTTTCCCAACCCAGCAAGCGATTATTTATTTGTCAGCTACACTATTACTACAACTATCCCAATACGAATATATATTGTGGACACATTTGGAAAGGTTGTACGGGAAATAACACATAAAAAACCGCTCAATGGAAGCTATCAGGATGTATTTTCTTTACGAAATTTACCTTGCGGAACCTATTTTTTAGTACTTTCGACTTCGAAAGAAATCATTTCCAGAAAAACTATAGTTAAAAACTAAACTTAACTGATTATGAAAAATTTATTAAAAAAAATTATTCCTTATATATTGGGTGTAAAAATAAGAGGTCTTTACCAAAAAATATTAAAGTTTTATTATTCAGGAGACACGCTTTATTGCCCCTTTTGCCAAAATTCTTTTCGCAAACTGTTACCCGGAGGTTTCAATCTTCCGGTGATAAATGAAAAAAAAATAATCGGTGCAGGATACAGGGAAAATAATATTTGTCCGCGTTGCTATTCTACCGATCGCGACAGGTTGATTTATCTTTATTTAAAAGAAAAAACCAATATTTTCACTCAAAATATCAAACTATTACACATTGCTCCCGAAGGTAGTATAAAATCACTCATCCAGCAATATCCCAATATTACTTACAGTCAGGGTGATAAATTTGAAAACGGGTATCGTGGTTATTACTATGACAGAAAGGTAAACCAGATGGACATTACCCAAATTCCTTTTCCTGACGACACTTTTGATGTAATTATTTGCAACCATGTTTTGGAGCACATTGAAAACGATAAAAAAGCGATGGAGGAGCTATACAGAGTATTGAAACCCAACGGATGGGCAATCATACAGGTACCTATTTCCCAAACCCTCGCAAATACGTTTGAAGCCGAAGCCAATTCACCGGAAGAAAGAGAACGGTTATTCGGACAATTTGACCATGTAAGAATTTACGGACAGGATTATCCAAGTTTACTTGAAAATGTAGGGTTTGCTGTTAGTATACATAATCCCGTTCGCGACGGATGGAACATTAACCACGACTACTATGCCATAAATACATTGGAAAATATTTATGTAGCATATAAATAAAAAAACATTTTTTATGCCACAATATATTTATATAGTACTTTTTATTGTTTTTTTAACTCTTTCTGTGGTCATGATTTTTCTATATTACAAAACAAAAAAATACCAACGTGTATTGCTTAATAAACAAGAATCAGAAATTAATAAATTTAAACAACAATTTCAGCGATTTAACCAGGAACTCGAAAACAGGGTTACCGAACGTACCCGACAATTAGAGGAAGTTGTTAATAAAAGTAAAAAATTAGAGGTAGAATTAAAAAAAGCTTTAAAACGCACGGAAGATGCCAATTATCTAAAAAATGCTTTTCTATCCAATATGAGCCACGAGATTCGTACCCCCCTCAACGGTATTATAGGGTTCGCCAGTTTACTCGAATCCGAGCTATCAATCAATGAAAATGTTGAGTTATTCGATTATGCAAATGGCATTTCGCAAAGCGGCGAAAGGCTGCTGCACCTGCTTAATAATATTATTGATATCAGCAGAATAGAGGCCAACGATATGGACGTATCTCTAAAACCATACAACATAAACGATATTCTGAAAGATGTTGCTGAACTTTTTATTTTTAAGTCCAATGAAAAAGGATTAAAATTTAATTTACAAACACAGGAAATACCTCTTGCAATAACCGACAATAATAGTATTTCCAAGATATTTACAGATATCATTGACAACTCTCTTAAATATACAGAAAAAGGATACATTAACGTTTCTACTAATTATAATGAACAAACGAATGAAATTTGTATAAAAATAAAAGATACAGGAATCGGTATTGATTCTGCATACTTACCTAATATTTTTGATGCATTCCGACAGGAAAGCCTTGGGTATTCAAGAGCCTATCAGGGTGCAGGTTTGGGTTTGCCTTTAGCCAAACGTTTGCTCGAACTCATGAAAGGAAGAATTGAAATTGAATCGGTAAAAGGATTAGGCACCACTGTTTATGTTTATCTTAACTCTTCTATTGAAAAAACTGTTTCTGAAGGACCCCCTAATGTTGTCCATACATATCTGCCGGCAAAACAGGACAAAAAAGTATTTATTGTAGAGGACGACCGCATGAATCGCCTCGTTCTTAAAAAAAGAAAGAAAACACGTATACCGAAATTGTTATGGCTGTGGATGGAGAGGAAACCCTGGCTATCATTCAGGAAAATTACAATAAAGGTATTATTTTTGATGTTATGCTATTTGATATCAACCTACCTGCGCCCTGGGACGGAATAAAACTGATGAATGCCGTAAAAAACCAATGGAACGAATACAACGAAATCCCATTTATAGCACAAACCGCCTATGCTATGAGTGGCGATAGGGAACGACTGCTTGATGCTGGTTTCGATGATTATGTATCCAAACCCATTCAACAAAACAGATTATTGAAAATAATGAATTACCAAGTTAATTTGAAAAAAAAATTTACTAATTCATAAACTGAATAGTATGAATGAAAATATATTAAAATCAAGGGAAGAACTCGAAGCCGAAGTACATTCGCTAAGAGAAAGAATCGGGCAGATGGAAGATGCTTACATGCAATTTCGTAACGACATAGAAAAGGAATTAATACAAACAAAAGAGCAAGCAGAAACTGCTTATCATTCTAATGCCGTATTTTTGTCAAACATGAGCCATGGTATCAGGGTTCCCATGAATGGAATCATCGGGATGATTGATGTAATTTTACAAACTGATCTCTCCGAAGAACAAAAAGAATTTATGAATATCATAGCCAATTCGTCTGAAAACCTTTTAAATGTAATAGACGATATTCTTGATTATTCAAAAATGCAAACCGGGCAAATCAAACTTGAAGAAAAAACCATCCATCTGAAAAAAGAATGTAATGAGGTAATTGAATTGTTAAGCCCGAAAGCCAAAGGCAAAGGACTACAAATACAATGGCAATGGAATTCCGATCTGCCTATTTATGTTCAGGCAGATGTTCATAAATTAAAACAAATACTTACTAATTTGATAAATAACGCAATAAAATATACAAAAGAAGGAACAATCACAATAGCTACCGAACTTATCACTTCCGATAATAATACCATATCCGTTAAGTTTTTAGTAGCTGATACTGGTGTGGGCATAGCAGAAAAAACTAATCTGTTAATTAATAAAGCTTTTAATCTCCCTGGCATCAAAGCCGAATTTAGTGAAGACGGCATGGGACTGGGGCTTGCAATTTGTAAAACTCTGACTAATTTTTTAAAAGGGATAATCGGCTTTGAAAGCACTTACGGAAAAGGTTCGTGTTTTTGGTTTGTATTACCTTTAAAAAAATCGGAGCCATTATTGTACGACGAAGTGTCCAGTGCTACGAAAACTACCGAGTTTAATGCTAACTTAACCATTCTATTGGTTGAAGACAACAATCTAAACCAAAAATTTGCATGTGCAGCCCTTCGCAAGGCAGGACACACTGTGGATATAGCCGAAAATGGCAAAATAGCACTTAACAATTATTTTAATAAAAAATACGATCTGATTTTAATGGATATACAAATGCCCATTATGGATGGGATTGAAGCCACTACAAAAATCAGGGAATATGAAAAAAATAACCGGATTACCCCCGTTAAAATTGTCGCAGTTACAGCCTATGCCATGGAACGCGACAGAGAAAGGTGTATTAATGCAGGAATGGATGAATTTTTAAGCAAACCTTTTAAACCCAGAGACCTGTTAAAAATAATTGAAGATTTAAATTATTAATAGCCTGAGTTCGGCGTAAGGTTGTATCAAAAGTATAAACTTTAGTGGCTACCAATGCCTAATAGGCTTATTACCACCGCGATTTCTTTCGGAATCTTAAAAATTCGTTATTTTCACAGCCATTGAACCCTCCATCACGGCAATGTCCTTTGCTGAAATTAAACTTTATTGCAAAATAAATATCCATTCCGTAAAAATCATTCATATTAAAAAAACTCCCGAGCTTATCACTTCCCAAGGTAAGAAAACCAAGTCGTAAAGCAAGCCCTATACGGGGTTTGGAAAATTCGTAAAGCGAAATAGGCAAAGAAGCCTCCAAATAACGTGATTCATAGCGAGGTGTTACCGAAATCTGGGAAGAACGATGCAAAGACGCTGCATTTAGCTGAAATCCATAATAAAGAGAGCTGTTCAGGTAATAATTTGCAGCCAAATGATAATCGAATTGTACACTTAACGCAGTAGGAAGAAATATTTTAAAGGAATTTCCGCTTACTAATTGCGTCGGATTTCCGTAAAACCGATTACTGAACTCAATTAAGGTAGAGTCAATGTCTGTATAGTTTAAATCAGAAACTTCGTACCAATTATGGCTTACGTTATCAAATGAAAGTGCTCTGGCGTTCTGTGTAAATTTAATACTGCCAATATCCACCAGCGACACCCCTAATCTATATTGGTAATCAACATATTTTTGCGCACATAGGTTGCTGTAATGCCTATTGCTTATTTCTTTGAGTTTTTTTTCATAGGTAAATCCCAGGTCGAAACCCCACCCGCTTCCCCTAAAGAGGCCTCCGGGTCCCGGATATTCATTATTACCATAGTCCACTGGCAGAGAAAGCCCACCTTTAGCATTAAGGTTATAAATAAATATCGTATCTGCATTGGGAACCATATAATCTATATTGTTTCCGGCAATATATCCCCCCGAATATCCAAATAATTTTTTAATTGTAATTCCGGCAGCCACATGATCCAGACGCTTTTCGTATACTGAATATGCGTACGAAACGCCTACTTCTCCCCACGCCATGGCAGCAAAGCCAAATTTTTTTGTATCGTTATACCGTACATTAAATTGTTCCGGGGCATCTAACTCTTCAAAAACAAATTTTGCCAGTTCATATGGAGCATTATGTGCCGAAACCCCTACCCTTACCCCGCTATAGATCGCAAAGGCATGCTTTCCGGAAACAACCATTGCCGATGGTCCCATCACACGTATATTTCCATAGGCACTTTTTAAATCCTTATTGTAATTATCGTAAACTATATCTCCGGTTTCTCCATGTTCCGGAAAGCTAGGGTTCGCTTGCAAAAACCGTGAAAATTTATATTCATTTTTGCTAAAATATACATAGTTGTTATCAGCAAAAGCACCTCCCGAAAGCAAATTAATATCAAAATATAATTTAGATGTTAACATGGACGAAGGATTTTGTATTACTCCGACCGAACCAGCGTAATTACTGTTTGTCATACCAAACATTTCTTGAGAACTACCCGAAGTTGTCAAGATAAACATAAGAAACACCGAAAGTAAAAACCTTAACAATTTATTCAAATTTTATAGGTTAAAAACAATAGAGCAATCGTTTTTGCCTTTAGCCTTATTGATTTAGGCAAATATAGGTTTTTTATTAAAAACGCTACTTTTTTGATTTTTTTTTTTATTTTTTTTAACTCACTGTTAATGAGAAAAAGTATTTCCTGTTGTTGGTAAATTAAGAAAACGAAAAACCTTTACAAGATAAATTTGTTACTTTAGCAGCTCTTAAATTTGTAAAAAATATGAACCAATCCTTCGTATTATGGATTTTGGCTTTTATAGTTACACTTGCTTCAGCAATTTTTCAACGAAAAACCGGACCAACACATCCTGTTTACGGAAAACAAATTATTGATGATAAAGAGATAAAATATAAATTAATCCGTGCATCGGACGATACAAAAGGTGCTTTCATTTTTCTGAAAGTTGCCGATACATCTATTAGTGGAGATATTTCATTCAAACGGTATAAAAGTAATGATGTTTGGTCGCAGGCAACCTTGCAGCGCACAAACGATAGCCTGGGATTCCGCCTACCGCCCCTGCCTGCTGCAGGTAAAATAACGTACATAATAAACCTGCACAAAAATGGAAACGATTACCAGCTCACCGATGCCCCTGTGGTGCTGCGATATAAAGGGAGTGTGCCTGCCTTAATCCTTGTCCCGCACATTGTGTTGATGTTTCTTGCCATGTTATTTTCTTCCCGTGCAGGGCTGGAAGCCATCTTCAAAAGAAAAAAAACATTTATTTTCACCTTTTACACTACGCTTTTCCTGCTACTTGGAGGGTTTGCACTGGGTATGCTGGTGCAAAAATTTGCTTTTGGTGCATACTGGACGGGATTTCCATTTGGGTTCGATCTTACCGATAATAAGACTGCTATCGCTTTGGTTATTTGGATTATCACCCTTTTTATCGTGAAGAAAAAACCCAGAAACAGAAGATGGCCAATAATTGCCATGATAGTTCTGTTTTTGGTATATATGATTCCGCATAGCATGATGGGATCGGAAATTGATTATACCAAAAGTAAGGTAACCACAGAAAAACCTACTAACTAAATAATACAAATGCTCATTTTTAATAAAAAGATACATTAACTTAATCAAAAAAAAATTATGGCACTGATCAAATTAGTAGAAAAAGAAGAAGCTACTGGCAAAGTAGCCGAAATTTATGAAACCATGATGAACACCATGGGTTTTATTCCAAATGGTTTTAAAGTTTTTAGTGTAAGCGAAATGGTTTTAAACCAGCAGTTCAATAATCTTGGCTTTTTTTTCAAGCATCCTACCCTTGGAGGAAAACTATTGGCATTTATCCGCCTGCTGGTATCCGAAGAAGAAGAATGTGCTTATTGCGTTGGCATTAATGCAGGTATTTTGTTTCAATATGGCGTTTTACCCGAAATGATTGCAGAAATAAAAGCCGACCCGACAAAAGTTCCCCTGGAAGAAAAAGATAAGGAAATGCTTCTTTTCGTTTTGAAAGTGGTTCGCAACTCTAATTCCATTGAACAAACTGACATAGATAAGCTAAAAAACCTTGGCTGGAGCGATAAGGAAATTCTCGAAGCAACTTATCATGGCACCACGCAGATTGCAGCAGATAAAATCTTCAACGCGTTTAAGCTGGACCAGGATTTTTAATTGATTAATGGTTATTGACTATTTTTTATTGAGCAAAGCTATGCCAGCTAATGGCGTTTTGCTTTTATTTTCAATGATTAATAACCATTAACCATTAAATATTAAACCTTAATAATTATTCATTAATAATTACCCGTTGGCTAATGACTGTTGAAGAGATTCTTGAAAAAGATATATTTGAGAAAAACGACATTATAACTTTGCTTTCGCTCGACGAATCAGGAAGAAAATTGCTGTATAAAAAAGCTGCTGATGTAAAAGAAAAATATGTAGGGAAAAAAGTGTACTTCCGCGGGCTAATAGAGTACTCCAACATTTGCCGGAAAAACTGCTACTATTGCGGGGTAAGAGCTGGCAATCAAAGCGTGGAACGCTATCGGCTTACGGATGAAGAAGTGCTGGAAGCCGCAAAGTTTGCTTACGGCAATCGTTATGCTTCAATGGTAATACAAAGTGGCGAACGCAGCGACAGTGAATTTACTGCTACGATTACCCGTTTGCTGAAAAAAATAAAGTCCACCTATGAAGGAAAGATAGGCATTACGCTTTCGATGGGCGAACAGACTGAAGAAATATATAAAGAATGGTTTGAAGCAGGTGCACATCGCTATCTGCTCCGCATAGAGACTTCCTCGACCAGTTTGTATAACAAATTACATCCGCAGGACTCTCATCATGATTATTACCAGCGACTGGAAGCTCTGCGAATGTTAAAAAAATGCGGTTATCAGGTGGGCACAGGAGTAATGATAGGGCTGCCGTTTCAAACGGTGGAAGATCTTGCCGATGATTTGCTCTTTTTTAAAGACCTGGATGTAGATATGGTAGGAATGGGACCATATATTGAACACGAAAAAACACCGCTTTATCAGTATAAGGAAAAGCTTTTACCACAAGTGGAACGTTTTAATCTATCGTTGAAGATGGTGGCGTTGCTACGTATAATGATGAAAGATATTAATATTGCCAGCACCACTGCCATGCAGACGATAGACCCTCAGGGGCGTGAAAAAACCATCATGGTGGGGGCAAATGTTATTATGCCTAACCTCACCCCTGTAAAATACCGCGAAAATTATCTTTTGTATGAAAATAAACCCTGTATTGATGAAGAAGCCGACGAATGCCGTTCGTGCCTCGAAGCCCGCATTCGTATAGCCGGAGGCGAAATAGGTTACGACGAATGGGGCGACTCCCGCCACTTTGCTCAAAGAAATGTAAAGAAATAATTGTATCGTTCGGAAGATGACAAGCAGTTAAAGTAATAACGAAAAAACTGTAAACCATCCTCAGAAATAGCACAAACTGTCTCGCCCTGAAATAGGTTTATAAAAAGATTATGGTAAGTTTACTGAAAGATATATATTTTCATCCGAAAATAATTTGTTATTAAGATGCCGGATGGAGCTCGCATGTTATTATTTTCATGCAGGTTTGTGTTTTTATATAAACATGCTCGGCTCATAACTTTTTATTTTTTTATTGCTCTAAGCTCCCAACTCACAGCTGTTTTACCACCTTACACGTCCCTATCGTTTCACCGTTCCTTACCAAGCGTACCAGGTACATCCCAGGCAAAATGTAACATGCTGAAATATATCATATATGGTTCTATGCTCTTAACCCGCAAACTCAGGTTAATAGTTGTAGCTCTTTATAAATATCCGGCAAATTAATTATTCGGAAAGTTTAATTCTGGCATATGCCAAAATACAATTCTTATTTCATGGCATCAGCAGGAATGGACATGTCTTGCGAAATATGAGTGTATGTTCTGGAATTTTTCCAGTCATTTTCGTAAATACTCAGAATGTTTGGTATAAACTCTACTTTAAGTTCCTGGTTACGGGCTTCAATTTTAGCATCGGGTGTAACAACGGGTTTTTTAGATTTTATCAGGGCGGCAGCTTTTGCAAACAATTCATGTTTGGCGGAAATAGCAGTTAGTTTTGGATTGTTTCTCCAAAAACCTATTACCATATCAACGGTTACTATGTATGTATCACCGGCTTTAAGGTCGGCAGTAACAAAATCTTTAGTTTCAGACGATGCCCAGAAAAGTTGCTTGCCGGGGTCGCATTCATAGCGCATGTAATTATTTTTTCCAAAAAAACCAATGTACTTGTCCTGATGGAAATAATCGAAAGTGCAGGATTTTTTCTTCAAGCTTACGAAGTAAATAACGGCTTTGCCATTAGCGGGTGGTTGAAAACCTTGTCCGAATACAGGGAAAAACCCCGGAAGAATTACCATTGTAATAATACAGAAGAGCTTCGTTTTCATATTTTGATATGATTTTTTTAATGACTTGTAAAAATAACAATTATTGTGTTTGATACAACTATATTTTTTAATAGAATTTTCTAAATTTGTCGTACTGGAAAACTTTCCTTCACAATGTTGTCGGGAGGTTTTTAAAGTACAGAACACCGGGTATTTAATTTGATGTATTGTTAATCAATAAATTATAAAATGACTATTGGAATATGCGGATGCGGGAAAATGGGAACCAATATTTTCCAATATCTTTCTGGATTTAATTTTACCCTTATCTGGCTTTGCAAAACGGAAACTGCAGCTCAAAACCAGCAAAATCTGTTTCTGAAACGCTTGCAGCGTCAGCTTCGTAACGGACTTTTGTCAGAAATTGATTTTACCCGTCAGATAAAAGATAGTTTTTTTACACATTTACCTGCAAATCTATCTAATTGTGATTTAGTTATTGAAACTATCACCGAAAATGTAGAAACCAAACAGGAACTCTTCCATCGTTTGGATACCATCTGCCCTGCAAAATGTATCCTTACCTCAAATTCGTCTTCCATACTTCCTTCCCGGCTTTTCCCTTCTGCTGAAAGAACCGCAAATTTTGCCGGACTGCATTTCTTTTACCCGGTAGCGCTGAAAAATATAACAGAACTAATTATTACCCCGCACACTTCGGAATCTGCCATTGGATTCCTGAAACAATTTCTTGTTGAAATTAATCGTTTTCATCTTTTACAAAATGAACAGAATGCATTTTTGCTCAACCGTATCCTTCTTGATGTTCAGAATGAAGCCTGTAAAATCCTAATAGAAGAGAAAATTTCTCCGGCAGTTATTGATTCAATAACGAAAGAAACTCTTTTCCCAATGGGATTATTCGCTTTTTTTGATAATGTGGGGATAGATGTCATGCTTTTTTCGGTAAAAAACTATAGCAAAGAGTTTTACGGTGGTGAAAGTACATACCTTCCGCTAATCAGTTGTTTACATGAAAAATTTGTGCAGGGATATTTGGGAATCAAAACCCAGCATGGTTTTTTCGACTATAGCAATGCACAACCCGGCGAATCAACAGGCAGCTTATACGTCAGCCCCCGGAAAAGAAAAGCATTTGCAGCAAGACTCATCAATACATGGAGAACATCGGTACGTAATGCACTTGATAAGGAAAATATTACAAAAAAAGATTTGCAATTTGCCCTTGCCGAATATTTTGGAGAGGATATTTCTCTTTTTTGAGATAGATTGCCAGGTAACAAATAACAAACGCAAAAGGATAATAAAACTAATCGGAAATACTACATTTGCACTATGGCTGGAAATACTTTTGGAACTCAATTCAGGCTTACAACTTTTGGAGAATCGCATGGAAACGTGATAGGTGGTGTTATTGATGGCTGCCCTGCCGGATTAGCGATTGATTATGAGTTTATTTTGCATGAGATGCAACGCCGTCGTCCCGGACAGAACGACAAAGTTTCAGCCCGCAATGAGCCCGATGTACCCGAATTTATTTCCGGAATTTTTGAAGGAAAAACCACCGGCACACCTATAGCCTTTCTTATTCCGAATTGTGATGTGCAATCGGATGATTATGAAAACATGAAGGAACTTTTTCGTCCTTCGCATGCTGATTACACCTGGTATGCAAAATACGGTTCCCGCGATTACAGAGGATCCGGAAGGGCTTCTGCGCGAGAAACTGTTGCCCGTGTTACGGGTGGAGCCATAGCCAAACTTTTACTCAACAAATCGTCAGTTCTCATCAAGGCTTTTGTATCGCAGATTGGAGATATTCAGCTTGATATGCCATATCATACCGATTGGCTGTTCAGTGATGCAGCTAATCCTGTTTGCTGTCCCGATGCTGAGAAAGCAAGGGAGATGATGGCACTGCTCGACCGTATAAAAGCTGAAGGCGATACTGTTGGCGGCAAAATAACCTGCGTGGTAATGGGAGTTCCGGTGGGCTGGGGCGAACCAGTTTTCGACCGTTTGCAAGCCGACCTTGCAAAAGCAATGCTATGCATACCTGCCGTAAAAGGATTTGAATACGGTTCAGGGTTTGCGGCAGCAGCCATGAAAGGAAGTGAGCACAACGATGCCTGGACATATTATCGCGATGGTATCCATACGCTTACCAATAATTCCGGAGGCATTCAGGGAGGCATTTCCAATGGCGAAGACATTTACTTTAATGTGGCTTTTAAGCCTGTGGCTACCCTTGGACAGGCAGTGGAAGCCATTGACCGTACGGGGAAAATTTACCAATTGCAGGCAGGAGGCAGGCACGATGTGTGTCCTGTACCCCGTGCTGTTCCTGTTGTGGAAGCCATGGCAGCTCTCGTTTTAGCCGATCACTACCTTCGGGCGGGGAATTCTGCGATATAGTTTTATCAGAAAATTGTTTATTCTAAAGTTGGTAACATGGTCTTTACAACTTTGAATGGTAAGCTTCAAGCTGTAAGTTATAATCTAAAATCAATGATTCATCTAAATTTTGCTTACAAAATACGCTAACCTGTCCCACGACAAAACCATCGCCGTAACGCCATCCAGATCGCGGGGTTTGTCAATGATTCCGGCATCGCCCACAAACATACTGATTCTCGGTTTTCCTTCTTCGCGGCTGCATTTCATCTCCCAAAAAGCACCTTCCGATATTTTCAGATTTTTGGAAATCAAAGCCACCACTCCATCGCAAGCTTTGATTTTCGAACGGCATTCTTCCCGCCATGTTGCCGACATAGGCTCTTTCTCTTTTAGATAAACCAATTGATAAGGAACATTTTCTTTTTTTGCCTCTTTCAGAAACTTTTCAAGCAATTCTTTATCTTCTATAGCATAGCAGATAAAAATCTTTTTCTTGTCCATACTTTTACTTTTTTAAAAACGTATTACCATCAGCAGCCTCAAAATAACCCGGACCGTTTTACCGGCAGGTAACATAAAAGGCTTTTATATTTTGAGTGCAAAAGTATTTTAGCGTAATTTGCCATGAAATAGTGATTACTCATCATTTTTATGAAAGCTACGCTACAAGAACTCATTGAAAAACATAAAGAACTTACCGATTACTATTTCTGCAATGTAAGTGAAGAAGATTATGCTGCCTTTGAGGGACAGAAACAGCTTTTGCTGAAAATTTCGGAGGTGGAAAACAGCGCCATGTCGGTATATGATATGCACCGGAAGGAATACCTGCTTTACCGTTCAAAGTTCAGCAAGGAAGCAGGCTATCATTTGAACCCGGAATATCGTACCACCCCGGAATTCTTTTTAAAGATGCTGCATCCGGACGATCTGCCATTTATTTTCGATACACAGATTAAAACATTTGAATTTCTGAACAGCCTCCCCGCTTCCGAAAGGAAAGATTATAAAATGGTAGTTGACTTTTGCCTGCGATGCAACAACGGGCTTTATCTTCGTTTTGTTCAGCAATCGGTAATCATTGAGCTGGATAAAGATGGGAAGTTATGGCTGGCGCTTATGCTTACCGACCTGGTGTCGGGGAACGTGCCGCACGAACCTCCGCAAAGGCAACTGATCCATGTAAAAACCGGCAAGCCATGCCTGTTTGATGATAATAACGGGCAGGAACCCAATAAATCGTTAACCAAAAGAGAAATTGAAATCTTAGGATTGATTTCGCAGGGATACGGCAGCCGGGATATTTCCGAAAGGTTGTTTATCAGCGTAAATACCGTGAATAATCACCGGCAGAATATCCTCAGCAAAACCAAAACGGAAAATACTACGCAGGCTTTGCTGTATGCCAAAAGGATTGGGGTCATCTGACAAGTGTTCTATATTTGGCAGGGGTTTTTTGGTGGTAAAGTTTTATTTCCCATGTTATTTTTTGTATATTTGTAATGTTTTATATCAAACATAACGAGGCCGTTACAAAAGTTGTGTTTTATTCACTTTTCGACTACGCTCAAAATGACAATCTACTATTAATGCCAGGCTGAGCATCGGCGAAACCTGAAAAGGTTTTTGCAACAGACTCATAACTATTAATCCGGTTTGTTTAAAATTTGGTTTTGGTATCTAAAGAATGGTAATTATAAAATAAAGTATTACAGATATTTGTGTAAAATTTTAAAAACCTGAAATAATTAGACTAAAACTTTTACAAAATGAAAACTTACAAAGTAATCAAAGGCACCTTTCACGTAAAGGGTTATTCACCTGATGGGGACTCAATCCGTTTCCTGGCTGATAAGCCCGAAAACTGGGATTGGAGTGGTTTCGACTGGGAAAAGAAACCTCCTAAAGAAAAACAATTGAGAATTGAGGCTATTGATGCCCTTGAAACCCACTATGAGGGCGTACGCCAGCCCCATTCTTTTGCCATCGCCGCACTTGAGCATCTGCTTGCCCAGATTGGAATCAGTAATGTGCAGTATAACCTTATGGTATCGAAGATTATTAGTGCCGACGATGAAAAACCGGGCTACATTGTAACCGCCGGGGTGGATAAATTTAATCGCCCTATCAGCTATGTATTTAACGACAAAGTAAAACTAAACGACGGGCAACTGATTGATTCAGATAAAATCCCGGTCGAGAAATCGGTAAACTACATACTTGCAAAAGAAGGACTGGTGTATCCTACTTTTTATCAGGGAATGGACGAAAAGCTGATGGAAAAATTCAGGAAAGTGATAGCCGTAGCCCGTAAGGAATCAAAAGGACTTTGGGCTATCGAAAAAACCTCTGCTTTTAAAGTCTGGAATATTTACACCCTGCAGGACGATGTTATTATCATGCCTAAGTTGTTTCGCAGGTTTGTCAGCTTTTTCGAAGCCGCCTCCGAAATGAGTGAATTCATGTCGTATATTGCAAAAAACCCGGATAAAGTGATTGTTAATGGAACGAAAGCCCATTTGCACGACTTTATCACTGCCGATGGAACTACTTTTGGATTGACAGTTTTACCCGAAGACATTATTTTTACATAATGATGTTAATCTGTGCTTTATACTAAGGATTGTGCAGATTGTGCGGATTGAATGGATAGCGTGAGAGTTTGAATAGGTTATGGAACATCTGAATAGATAAATACAATTAGCTAATTTGTGAATGTGCCAGTTAAATAATTGGGGAAAAGATTCCGGATGATTTAGATATTTAAAATTTATATATATTTGTGAGAGAAAAAACAATAACTAATTACGAAATAACCGCCATAATGGTGGTTATACACTCGTTGGGGGCAAGGCAAAGTGACACTTAACTATAAATAAAAGGAGGTTAAAATGAAACAGTTTTTAATCATATTAATAGGGCTTTTTGCATTAAATGTTGCAAATGCACAATGGACTTGGCAAAACCCTTTACCGCAAGGTAATAGTCTGAGTTGTATCAAGTTTTCCGATAACCTGACGGGGTATGCTGTCGGGGCCTCGGGAACAATCCTGAAAACCACGGACGGAGGAGGACATTGGATCAGCCTGGTTTCTGGAACTTCAGAATACCTGAATAGCATTTGTATGACGGATGCCATTACGGCTCATGCTGTTGGCGGTGACGTCATCCTGAAAACTACCGATGGCGGAGCCACCTGGCAGCAGTATGACTCGGGGACCGCAAATTACCTGAGTTCCGTCTTTTTCCCGACTCCCGATACCGGATATGTGGTTGGTCCTGATTTCATGCTTAAAACCACAGACGGAGGCAGTACATGGAATTCTTTGCCGGTGTCGGGCGGATGGTACCAATCCGTCTATTTTACCAGTTCTGATACCGGATTTATTTCCGGAATAGGAACAGTTTATAAAACGGTCGACGGAGGTGCAACATGGACTTCTACTTGGCTCGAATCGGCAATATTTTCATCCATAACCTTCACGGATGCAAATACAGGATTCATTGTCGGGGGGGATTTGTCGTCAAGTGGCCAGCAGCAATGCGTCATCTATAAGACCACCAACTGCGGCGACACCTGGACCATGAAAGTTTCGGAATGGTCGGATAGTGCCCGTCAGATGAGTGAGGTAAGTTTTTCCGGCCTGTTGAACGGAATGGCGGTCGGCGGTGATTGTATCATGAAAACCACGAATGGCGGGGAAACGTGGTCCAGACACTATCAGCCGGACAATTTCTATTCGGTTGATATCCCGGCATCGGATATCGCCTATATTGCCGGATCATCCGGTACCATCATCAAGACCCTGAACGGAGGAAGCACATGGAATTACCAATCATCGAATGTGACGTTGAACAATGTCAACTCCCTCTCGTTTCCGGATGCGATGACAGGTTTTGCCGCCTGCGACGGAGGGATACTCCTGAAAACGACGAACGGAGGAGCGCAATGGATGCCTGTTCCGACAGAAGTAACCGCAAATTTTACGGATGTCTTTTTCCCTGATCCTCTTCTTGGTTACGTTATAGGCAATTACGGTGAAGGGTTTGTTGATAGTTGCATCATCCTGAAAACGACCAACGGGGGGCTTTCCTGGGCAGTTCAATACTCAGACACATCGTATTTTCTGTCCTCCGTTTTCTTTACGGATGCCGCTACGGGATATGTTGCAGGAGAAGGATTTTCCAATGGATTCTGGGAAGGAAGGATATTGAAGACAACCAATGGGGGATCATCATGGACCGTCCAAGTTCCCGAAAATGCCGGCTCCCTGAGCGTCGTATTTTTTACCGATGCGGATACCGGGTATGCAGCCGGCGGCACGGAAAACGGATTCATTCTCAAAACGACGAACGGCGGGAACAGCTGGTCGATTGTACAAACCGTATCGGGATGGTTATACGATATCTATTTTACGGATGCAAACAACGGTTATGCCGTTGGCGGTGAACCGTCAGGAACGAGCGGAAAAATCTTCAGAACACAAAACGGCGGAAACACATGGAACTCATATACTACTCCGGAATGTTTGAAATCGGTCTTTTTTTCAGACAGGAACAATGGATACACCGTAGGGTACAGCGGAACGATGCTCAAAACTAAAAACGGCGGGGCCACCTGGCATGAGTTGCCTGCCGTAACCAATTATAAACTGAATGCCGTTTTCTTTACAGACTCAGTTACTGGATATATTGCGGGTTTCGGAGGCTCTATCCTCAAAACTGAAAACGGCGGAGGATTTCCAGCAGAAGTCAATGAAAAACCGGCTTCCGCTGCTTCTTTAAAGATTTATCCCAATCCCTCATCTGACCAATTAACAATCGAAACATCAGCAATTCCAACAAAAAGCCAATTATCTATCTTTAATGTAACTGGTCAAGAATTACTGAAGCAAACTGTCACCGAATCTTCAACAAAGGTTGATATCAGCAAATTACCATATGGGGTTTATTTCGTAAATCTATTGAGGGATAAGACCGTGCTGGTAGGAAAATTTATTAAACAATAATGCCCTGCCCCCAACGAGCCGTCAGCCGGTAATGCGGGTGGTTTCCAGAGGGTGGCACTCGCCTAACCTGCAAAGGATAAAGGAAAAGAAAAGAACCAACAAGTAAATCCCGCACTGGGAATAGCTGCAAACGTTATGGGCAAGGCAACAAAAATTTTGCAAATGAGAGATTATTATTCAGAAAAACTGAACTCTAATAAATTACAACGCTGTTATGAAGTTGCACCAGAGCGTGTCAAACAATTTCTTGAAGAAGAAATAGGTTTTGTTCTTGAAAGAATAGACGAAAATGATATAGTACTGGATTTAGGTTGTGGATATGGCAGGGTCTCAGTAAGATTAAGTGAAAAAGCTAAACAGGTTGTTGGAGTAGATGTTTCTGAAGAGAACATAAAATTGGCAAATAAACAATATAAACTCAATGAATCTATTGACTATTTAGTAATGGATGCATCTGATTTAAAATTTGTGGATAATTTTTTTGATGTTACAATCTGTATTCAGAATGGAGTCTCAGCGTTTAAAATTGACCCGAAACGCCTGATATCTGAAGCGCTACGTGTTACAAAAAAGAAAGGTGTTGTTTTAATCTCAAGTTACTCTGAGCAATTCTGGAATGAACGGATTGAATGGTTTCAAATACAGGCTGCAGAGGGTTTGATTGGTGAAATAGACTATAATCTGACTCGAAAAGGAACAATTGTTTGTAAAGACGGTTTCAGAGCAATTACATTTACGAAAAATGACTTCACAGAATTGGCAACCCATTTCGATGCTGACACTGAAATTTATGAAGTTGATAACTCTTCAGTATTTTGTGAAATGAAAAAAAGATAAACAGTAAAATGCCCGGCCCATAACACGTGGTTTAAGGTATTGGGGCATTGATGGTTAAACGAATTATTTTGTATATTTGGGAAAAGTATAGCGTGGGATGACGGAGTTGGCGGCTAACTCCCCAACGCCCCAAACCACGGGAACGTTAGCAACAAGCATAGAAAACCGCTCTGAGGACAAATAACTGCTAACTTGAAAAGTGATTTGTAAATAATATATAAGATTAGTACAACTGGAACCCCCAACGCATGGGTTTTTATTTTTTTGCCCACACGCTTTGCACCCTTCGGGATGCATTAGGGTTCAACAATCCCCCACATTGCAGCACATTTGCAAGCCCGTACGAGTCAACGCCCAAACCAATTTTTGCGTTAAGTGAGTGCAGAGCCAAACTTGTTTGAGTTATGCCGAACGAAGCAAAAATCAGCGTAGCTAAAGGTTTGCAAAAGAGCTGCAATCTTCCACCGCACTCTTACTGATATTGCTGAGTTTTCTTTACTCGGTATGTATCTGGTAAAAAAACACATATTTTTTTGTTTTTTTCTTGTATAATAAGATTATTATTACATTTGCAGACCGGGAAGTCGGTTTGTAAATGTAAATTCAATGAACGATACCAAAGAAAGAATACTGTCTATTGCGTTATATTATTTCATCAAGAAACCTTATACCGAGGTAACCATGAGCGAAATACTAAAGGTTTCAGGTTTGTCGAAAGGCGGATTCTATCATCATTTCGAAAGCAAAGATGTCCTTTATCACGAAGTGATTGACAAGTTTATCTTAGGAAGTTTTATGATGGAATATGGCCATTTCAATAGTAATCCGTATGATTTATCATTTAGTGAATTTGTGCCGGCTTACATAAAATCAACCTTGGGACATTTATTAGAATTAACAAATACTAAGTTGGATGGCTTGAAACTGAATATTGAAGATGTCAATCTTTACATGGTAATGTTCGATATGATGAAGCATTACAAAGGTTTTGGTACCATGCTTGACAAGTTGCATCAAAGTGAAATAGTCATGTTTAAAACATTAATTGATAAGGCAAAGGAGAAAGGCGAAATAAGAAAAGAGATTGATAGTCTGTCATTGGCAAATCATGTTCATATAATGATGCATGGTATAGGTGTCCTGGCAATGTTCGATGAAGGTTTAGAGAAAAATATGGAAAAAGAAATTCGGGATCAGTTTAATAATTTATACCAATTAATCAAGACCTGATTTTTTTTGCACTCTCACAAACCGGGATGTCGGTTTGTAATCTGATGACACAGAAAAACTCTGTGTTTTTTTTAGGAGTAATAAAGACCGACATCCCGGTTTGTTTTGAATAGTACTATATAAAATGTTTGTTATGAGAACTATAAATGTAAAGGCAAACCTTGCAATTATCCTTTTTACAGGATTAATAACAATTACGCAGACAGCAACCGGGCAAACAAATGATTCTGTATTCACTTTAAATGCCTGTATCAAGTTAAGTTTTACAAACAACTCTCAATTGAAACAGGCGCAGCTTGAGACCGAGAAAGGTCGCTATCAATACAAGGAAGCACTCAGTAACGGCTTTCCTCAAATTAATGGCATTGCATCCATAGACGACTATTTCAACATTCCTGTAACCATGGTTTCGGGCGATATATTCGGCCAGCCTAGCGCTATGCTTCCTGTTCAGTTAGGTACTAAATACAACGCTAATGGGGGCATTCAGGCTGGTCAGATGATTTACAGCGCAGCTTACTTTACCTCCTTACAGTTGTTCAGAAAATCTTGTCAGATTAATGATTTGAATCTTGAGAAAGGCAAAGAAGAACTGGCATATAATGTTGCCCGATTATATATAATTATTCAACTCTCCAATCTTCGTCTTGCACTTATTGATTCAAATCTTATTGCTTTTCAAAAAGTATATGAATACTCAAAGCAGCATTATACAAACGGCTTTATTACCAAAATTGACCTCGACAGAGTGTTGGTGTCAATAAGCAATCTCGAGGCCGAAAAAGAAAACCTGATATCCGAGCGAAACCAGCAGTTAAATATGCTGAAATATCTTATTGGCATCGAACAACGTCAACCGGTAACACTTACTGAGGATTCGATAATACAGAGTATACAAACGGCGCAGTTAGATTCATCGTTTAGCAACAATACAGATATGTTGATATTCGAGCAGAAAAAAGAGCTTGCAAAACTTAATCTGAAATTATCCCGCTCCGAATATCTTCCATCGCTGGCAGGATATGCCGTTTATAGTTACAATGCCCAGCGTGAGCAATTTGATTTGTTTGACAACGATGACTACTGGTATAAAACATCCTATGTGGGCATTAAACTCAATGTCCCTATTTTCGAAGGTGGCCGTAAAAAAAGCAAAATCAATCAAAACAAAATTGAGTTAGAACAGACAATAACTGCGCAAAAAGATTTGAAAAATGAATTATACACAAACTATCTGAATGCCTTACAAAAGCTGAATTCCAGTGAAACGATAGCATTAAAGCTGAACAAAAATACAATACTTGCAGAAAACATCTTTAGGGCCACAAATGACCAATACCGGCAAGGATTAAAATCACTTACTGATGTATTGAATGCCCAATCGGAATATAATGTTTCTCGCCTGAACTGGTTGCAGATTTTATTGCAAATCAGGCTTTCCGAACTTGAAATAATTAAAATTAACGGTGGGATTCGTTCCCTTTATTTTTAATCATCAAAAAACAGAAAAAATGAAAAGATCGAAAAAAATAGGAATATCTGTCGTTGCGATAGTTGCTATTTTATCTGTAGCTTATAAACTTAACGATGTGAAACAACAGAAAAAAGCTGACATTAATTTGGTTAACAAAGCAAAATCTGAAATCACAGTTACTACAACAACAGTGAAATACGATGTTGTTAAATTCGACATTACGTATAACGGAACCTTTGAGTCTTCCTCTGAAGTAACTATCGTTTCCGAATCTCAGGGAAAGGTAAAGAAATACGCAATAAATGAAGGGGATTTTATTTCGGAAGGGGAAATCATTGCCTGGCTGGATAATGATTTAATAGGTTACCAGTTAGAAACTGCTGAGGCAGCCTGGTTGAAAACGCAAGATGAATTAAAACGGTTTGAAAACCTTACGCCCGGTGAATCAGTTTCTACCCAGCAATTGGAAGAAATAAAGCTTGCCTATCAAAATGCAAAAAGCACATATCTCACTATTAAAAAGCAATATGAAAACGCATTTATAAAAGCGCCTGTTTCGGGAACTGTTAGTAAGCGATATTTTGAAAAGGGTAGCTTTATAGTCTCCAGCAGTCCTGTGGCTGACATAGTAAATACCAGAAAAATGAAATTCAATGCGTGGTTCACAGCAAAAGATCTCACACGGATAAAAACAGGACAAAAAGTTTTGTTAACTACTGACTTATATCCGGGAATATCCTATGAGGGTATAATTAAAGTAATTGGGGTAAAACCCGATAATTCAAAACGTTACCTTGTACAGGCTGAAGTAACCAACTCAATTGAAAATCCTTTGTTTTCAGGTATAGAAGGGACTATCCATATTAAATACACGTCATACGGAAAAAACCTTGTAATACCCCGCAATTGCCTTGCAAGTAGTGTTATCGAACCAATGGTTTACGTTATTTCTGACAATACAGCAAAATTAAGGAGGATAGTGATATCTGAAATAACCGATAGTCTTATCATTATTGAAAGCGGTCTTACCAACGGCGAACGTGTGGTACTTTCCGGACAAATTAACCTGGAAGACAATGCCACTGTTAAAGTTTTAAATAATCAGAACCTCTAAAAACTTATAACATGAACATAACAGAATTATCAATAAAACGCCCAACATTAATTGTTGTAATTTTTGCAACATTAACATTTCTTGGGATATACAGTTACAAGCAATTAAATTATGAATTGCTGCCAAATTTTTCGATGCCGACTATTTCTATTATAACAATTTATCCGGGAGCATCACCATCGGAGGTTGAAAACTCTGTATCGAAAAAAATCGAAGATGCCGTTTCTACAACCGAAAACATTGATAATGTAAAATCTTTTTCACAGGAGAATATATCGTATGTTATCATGGAATTCAAATCTTCAACAAATGTTGACGATGTAATTCAAGTTGTTCAAAGAAAAATCAATTCTATTCAGTCAGAATTGCCCAAAGATGTTATAGCTCCAACTATTTCAAAACTTGGGATGAGCGATATTCCCATAATGAACATCATGATATCATCCAGTCTGAGTCCGACTCAATTAAACGACCTTATTAAACACAGGATAAGTCCTGAAATAAGTGGGATAAAAGGAGTCGGGGAAATCTTACTGTCAGGTGGTGAAGAAAGAGAGATATCTGTTAATGTAAATGCAGCAAAACTTGAAAAGTATAATCTTTCATTATTACAGGTTACTCAAGCAGTTATTGCAGCCAATGCCGATTATCCCACAGGAAAAATTAAAAATGCCTCGCAACAAATGCAGATACGCTTGTCTGGCAAGTACAAGAGCATAGCAGATTTGGAAAACCTTGTCATAACCTATAATAACGGGATGTCACCTGTGCAGCTAAAGGATGTTGCCGAAGTTCGCGATTCAAGGAAGGAATTACAGAATCTAAATCGTCATAACGGACTTAGCACGATTAGTTTACAGATAAAAAAACAGGGAGATGCAAATACCGTTGAAGTATGTGAGAATGTAAAAAAAGAACTACAACGATTGGAACAGATTTATAATGAGCAGAATTTGAAGTTTGAAGTATTTAGCGACCAGTCTGTTTTTACTCTCGAAGCGGCCAATAATGTATTAAAAGACCTCTTCCTTGCAATATTGCTGGTTGCTTTAGTAATGCTTGTTTTCTTGCATAGCCTTCGTAACTCTTTTATAGTAATGGTTGCTATTCCTGCTTCTATCATCACAACTTTTGTTGCCATGTACTTAATGGGTTTCTCACTTAATATTATGACATTACTTGGATTGTCCTTATCTATAGGTATTTTGGTCGACGATTCAATTGTAGTTATTGAGAATATACATCGTCATCTGTTAAAGGGTAAAGACAAAGTTACAGCTTCTATAACCGGAAGGAGCGAAATTGGTTATACAGCTTTATCAATTACGCTGGTTGACATAGCAGTTTTCTTGCCAATGGCTCTTGCTGAAAATATTTTATCAGCTGTTATCCGTCCGTTTGCACTGGTCATTGTGGTGGCAACTCTTACCAGTTTATTAGTGTCGTTTACAATAACTCCTTTAATGGCTTCACGCATTGCAAAACTGGAAAACCTGAAAAACAATTCTTTTTTTAAACGGTTTATCAATTCATTTGAATCATTTATTAACTGGTTTACATCAGTATTACAGGACATTTTGCGATGGTCATTCAGCCATAAGATACTTGTACTTTCTGCAACTACAATATTGTTCATAGGTTCTGTGTCACTTATCCCTTCTGGTTTCATCGGAACAGAATTTTTAGATATGGGTGATCGTGGTGAAATTATTATTCAAATGGAGTTACCCAAGTACTCTACCCTTGAACAAACTAATTCAGTTGCCCGTCGGGTGGAGAAAATCGTAATTGCCAAACCTGAAGTAACCGATGTAACAACCCAGGTTGGAGCGACATCTGATATGGTTGATATTTCTTCTGGGTCAAACAAGGCTGAAATTTCTATTAAGTTAGTGCCCAAAGAAAAAAGAGAATACAATGCATCTGTATATGCCCAGTTGATTAAAAATGAACTGGCGTCGAAAGTGCCAGGTGTTAAATTCGTTACAAGTATAGTCAGCCCGGTTGGTGGTTCTGATCAGATACCTATACAAGTTGCCATAAAATGTGCCAACCCTGATACCCTTTCTAAATATGCGAATATTGTTCTTAACGAAGTTAAAAAAATAGAGGGTACATCTGACGTAAAACTCTCTGTAGGTAATCCTAACCCTGAATTACTGGTAAACATTGACAAACAAAAGATGGCGGATAATGGATTGACCATGGACATTGTTGGAGCAACTATGCAAATAGCTTATAGTGGTAATAAAGAAGCTAAATATCGTGATGGAGAGTATGAATATGACATCAATATTAAGTATGATGAATTCAACCGGCAGGATGAAAAGGATGTTGCCAGCCTTTCGTTTATAAACAGTGTTGGGCAGATGATCCGTCTGGATCAGTTTGCTGATATCAGTCATAGTAGCACTCCCCCACGTATTGAAAGAAACGACCGTATTGAATGCCAGACATTATATTCTCAGGTCTTTGGGCATGCATTGGGCGATGTTGGAGATGATATTAAAGAACGTCTCGGGAAAATCAATTTTCCGAAGGAGGTTACCCTATCTTATGAGGGCGATTTGAAAGCACAAACCGATTCGTTTGGCAGCCTTGGTTTCGCACTGATAGCATCCATCATTTTTGTTTACCTTCTTATGGTAGCCCTTTATCAGTCATATTTATATCCTTTCGTGGTATTGTTTACAATTCCGTTAGCAATAGTTGGCGCATTGTTGGCACTGGCACTCACAGGACAAACACTCAGCATACTAACTCTATTGGGATTGATAATGTTAATTGGACTTGTTTCAAAAAACGCCATACTGGTAGTTGACTTTACTAATCAAATTAAAAACGAAGGATTTTCTACAACCGATGCATTGCTCCAGGCAACCAGTGTAAGGTTACGTCCAATTTTAATGACTACTTTCTCAATGATAATCGCCATGCTCCCTATAGCATTGGCAACCGGACCAGGTTCCGTTTGGATAAATGGCCTTGCATGGGTATTAATCGGAGGATTGTCAAGCTCTTTGTTTCTCTCCTTGATTCTAATCCCTGTAGTGTATTACATAACAGATAAAGGGAAAGAGAAGGCTAGTAACTGGTTTTTACGATATAGAACTAATTAACATTTCTTTTAATTTAAAACTTTCTTGAAAAAAAAGTAACGCAGTTGCTGCCCGTGAAGCAGCGTTTGAACCATTAAACAGACTCATTACCCGAGTAAACAACGCCCTCAAAGCGACAGACACTACAGAGCAAGTGGACGAGAGTGCAAAAACATTAGTTCGTAAAATTCAGGGAACAAGAGCAACCCCAAATAAAACCGAAGAAGAAATTGCAACAGCGAAAGCCGAAGGTAAAGAAACCAAAGAAATTTCATCTTCTCAAATGAGTTACGACAGTCGTTTAGACAATTTCGATTAACTCATTAAATTATTGACATGTCTTGTCCCGAAATAGTTTGACAGGATTTCGAGCAAAATTCAAGATGAAAGAATTAAAATCAGAAGAAGAGAAAGAAAAATTTTCCCGGCTGAACGGGCAAATATACAGCTCGGAATAGCGGGGATGAATTAACCGGATTCGGGCTTGATAATGCCGTAGTCGAACTTGATTTTGACAATATTGAGCTTGACAATGCCAATATTGAACTTGATTTCGCCAAAATCGAACTTAATTTCGCCAAAATCATACTTAACAATGCCGGTGATGAACTCGAAACCGGCATCGTCGGGCTTAGCAATGCCAATGTTGGACTTGATATTGCCGGTATTGGACTTAATTTCTCAATTAACAGGCTTATAAATGGTAGAACCAACATTGATAATGATATGCTAAGGTAAAATTCATAGGCAGATCATTTTAGGTTTTAAACAGGTTTTCTGTTGACTTCGATAATCCGACCTAAACGGTCGAGTTTTAGTTTCCGGCAAACTTCTTTAATCATTATGCCCTCTGCTAAGCGAAATTTGCAATTCCGCCCGGAACATGGCGAAGTTTGTAACTTCGCACAAAGATAAAAGCAAGATTGCATTTAACAAAACCTGCCGGACAATTTCTATCAAATTTTGATGTTTTTCTTTAAAATAAATTGCCTGTTCATTCTGGTACTGAATTTAGAATTTGTTATACTATTTTAGAAAGGTTATGCACGCTTTCAGTATCATTATTAAGTATATTTGCCAATTAAAACTATCCCGCTTGCAGGATTTAGTTTAATTAACGACTATCAGCCAAAAGTGGCACAGCAAGCCGACAACAGTTCGTAACAAATCATTTTTTAATCGGGGGATACAACCGGAGTTTGTAATTCCGTTTAAATATCGGACTGAAAAAATAAGAAAACAAACCGTGGTTAGTCCAAAATAAGTAATTTTGAGTTTTATAAACATCTTTATCAAAATAATAACATGACAAGCGATTTATCAAAACAAATCAACATAGGGAAAGATACCGAAAAAAAACTACAACAAGTTGGCATAAATTCCTTTGATGAATTAAAATCATTAGGCAGCGAACAAACCTTCATCCGCCTGCAAACCCTCGACAAGGGAGCCTGCCTTAGCCTGCTTTATGGTCTTGAAGGCGCCATCCAGGGTATTAAATATAACAAACTTCCACTGGAAAGAAAGCTTGAATTACAGCAATTCATCAAAATGGCAAAGAAAAACCTGTGATAGTACGCAAACTTAATTACAATAAGTACCTTTTGCTTACGGGTTTTTTTTTCACTCTGCACAACATCGAAGAATCCGTTGGTTTTGCTTATTTTACATATCCACAAAATATTTCATTGCCTTTTTGCCCTCCTTCGAAAATGCAAATGATATTGTCAATAGTTATTCTGACAGTTATTGTATGGGGAATCTTTTTATTTGCCTTTTATCAAAAAAATGAAATTATCAAAAGAAACATCCTTGCCATTTTTTCTGTTGGTTTGCTGTTTAATGCCATAGTTCCCCACATTGCAGCCACAATTTTTCTGCAACGCTATACCCCGGCAGTGGTAACATCCGCCGTTTTATACATTCCTTTTACACTTTATGTTATTCATAGGCTTTACCGCTCATTTCTTAAGGCGAAGGAGTTTTTTATTACAGTAGTTTCGGGGATGATTATCTTAATCCTGCTGGTTCAGCTTACACAATATTTAATGAGTTGTATTTTTTAAAAAAATCATTACAAAAGGAAGACAAAATTTAACATTAAAATCAAAACTCATAGCTCTTAGCTTAATTTATTTGCAAACCGGAAAAGTAATTTAATACTTTTACGCCCTTTAAAACCTATCACTTCAGAATAAAAAAATAATGAAATGTCCATAAGGGCTACGCCTATACCAACCGAGAATGATATTTTATGGATATTCCATTTGACCAATAAATTATAAAATTAATAACAAATGAAAAAGAACCTGTTATTTGTTTTGTTTTTATTTCCGGCTATTCTTTTTGCCCAGCAAAGCGGCAAATTTCACCAGCAATTTGAAAAACGCATCCATTCTATGCCACGAATTTCGGAGCAGGTGGACGCGTACATTCAAGACCTAAATTTCACACAGAAAAATTATATGGAATTTTTGTATGCTTATATGCCGCTGGCAGATATTGCCGACCAGAGTCCGGAATATTTTCTGAAGAATGTAAATGCTTCTATTGAAGCAAAAAATACTTTTAGCTGGGGAAAGACCACCCCCGAGGACATTTTCCTGCATTTTGTTTTACCTGTAAGGATCAACAACGAAAACCTCGATACAGCTCGCCTGGTCTTTTTCAGGGAATTAAAAAATCGTATTAAAGGCATGACAATGGAACAGGCTGCACTGGAAGTTAACCACTGGTGTCACGAAAAGGTGAACTATCAGCCTACGGATACTCGTACTTCGGCTCCTTTGTCAACGGTAAGAACCGCTTACGGCCGTTGTGGTGAGGAATCCACTTTTACTGTTGCCGCACTACGCTCCTGCGGAATCCCTGCCCGTCAATGTTATACACCACGCTGGGCACATACTGATGATAATCATGCCTGGGTAGAAGTGTGGACCGACGGCAAATGGCATTTCCTGGGTGCCTGCGAACCGGAACCTCTGCTGGATATGGCATGGTTTGCGGCTCCTGCCAAAAGAGCGATGATGGTACATACCAACGTCTTTGGCAAATACAACGGTTTGGAGGAAATCATCTCAAGAGAGCCTTATTCCACCAAGATAAATCTCCTTACCAACTATGCACCCACCCGCCGTTTGTATGTAAAAGTTACCGACCTCAGCGGAAAAGTAGTTTCCGGTGCTACCGTAAAGTTTAAGCTGTACAACTATTCCGAATTTTATCCTTTGGTAACCAAACAAACGAATGACAAAGGGCTTACCTCCACGGTTACCGGTTTTGGCGACCTCATCATCTGGGCAAACAATGGCAATGATTTCGGATATAAAAAGGTTACAGTGGAAAAGACGGACACCCTGCATCTTTGCCTCGATAAACGTCCCGGAAAGGAATATATCGAACTGTTCGACCTTGTTCCTCCAATAGAACGAAGTCTGGAACCGGTTTCCGATGCCGGACGTAAGCTGAACGACCAGAGAGTTGCACAGGAAGACAGCATCCGCAATGCCTACCGTGCCACATTCATTGACTCGACTGCTGCTATTGCTTTCGCAAAAAAATACGGTTACGATGCCGACAGCACCTGGACATTACTCAGGGAAAGTCAGGGCAACTGGCGTGAGATTACCCGGCTGATGAGTGAAACTACCGGGCAGCAGAAAGCATTTGTATTTCCTTTGCTTGCATCCGTTGCCGAAAAGGATTTGCGTGACACACCGTCTGATTTTCTTGCCGACCACCTGCAAAATTCAATGGATTACCGTAAATCAATGGATAAAAAGATTTTTACAGATTATGTTCTTTGCCCGAGGATAGGATACGAGTTGATCACACCCTACAAAAGCTTCCTCCGTGATGCTTTTGAAAAAACCTTTGCCGACGAATGTCGCAAAGACCCATCTAAAATTGCAAGCTGGATTCTTCAAAATATTACCATTGATGATAAAGCCAATTATTGCCGTACGCCCATAACACCGGCAGGAACGCTTAAAGTTGGCATCACCGACAAGGCTTCGCGCAACATACTCTTTGTTGCCATCTGCCGCAGTTTTGGCATCCCTTCGCGTTTGGAGCCAGCCACCAAAGTGCCGCAATATTATGCTGAAAATAGCTGGAAAGATATCCGTTTTGAAGCAGAGAAACAGGTTGCCCAAAGCCTGAAAGGAACGCTGGTGCTGAATAATACTGCCACCACTGCCAACACTTCACCGGTTTACTACCAGCATTACACCATTGCTCGTTTTGCCGACGGTGATTATGAATCCCTCGATTACGAATTTGACGAAAGTTTAAAAACTTTTCCTTGCACGCTGAGTGTTGATACCGGCTATTATATGACAGTTACCGGCAACCGGATGAACGACGGCACAATACTTTCTAAAGTTAGCTTTTTTAACCTGGCACCCGGCCAGCAACGTAATGTGGATATTGATGTTCGTCCGCTTGATGTAAAGCCAAATATTCTAAGCAAGGTAGATGCTGCAAAAACTTTCCTTGTTTCTTTTGAAAACAAAAAACAAAGTCTGGCGGAAACTGCCAACGGAAAAGGACTTATCCTCTGTTTTATAGAACCTGGCAAAGAGCCTACCAACCACGCGATGAATGATATTAAACTGCTTCGCGATAATTTTGAAAAATGGGGCGGCGGTATGGCTTTTATTTTGGACGACAAGAAAAATACGCCCGCATCGGTAAAGGCAGAGTATAAAAACATGCCTGCTCAATCTTCTTATTTTCTGGATAAAAACAATGTATTGATTGATAAAATCGGAAAAGCATTGGGGAAACGTGGTTTCAGTAATCTGCCGGTAATCCTGCTGATCGGTCCCGATGGAAATATTTATTATTTCTCTGAAGGTTATAGTATAGGCACCGGTGAACAGTTGTATAAAAACACGAAATTGATAAATTAGTTAATGACAATAAGATATTGAGTTATTAAGTTATTGGAAACTTGAAACTTTATTTCAATGGAAAAAGAAAGAAAAACAAATCCGGATAAATTGTTTCCGCGTGAAAACGATCGTACCACTTGCTATCTGAAAAATTTCATTACACGTCCGGGAATTGAAGTTGGGGATTACACTATTTATCATGATTTTGAGAACCCTCAAGATTTTGAAGTTAAGAATGTACTGTATCATTACCCGATAAACCACGACCGCCTGGTGATTGGTAAATTCTGTTCTATTGCCCACGGAGCCAAGTTCCTGCTTAATGGTTCGAACCATACTTTAAGATCAGTTTCCACCTATCCTTTTCCCGTGTTGAAAAACGAATGGCAACTGGATATACCTGTAACCAATGCCTGGGACAATAAAGGAGATATTATCATCGGGAATGATGTATGGATAGGTTTTGAAGCTGTTATCCTGGCAGGAGTTACCATTGGCGATGGCTCAATAATAGCTTCAAGGGCTGTGGTTAAAAAAAATGTTGCGCCATATTCCATTGTGGGAGGCGTTCCTGCAAAAGAAATCAGGAAGCGTTTTACCGAAGAAGAAATTTTTTCCCTGCTACAACTTAAATGGTGGGACTGGGAAGAAACTCAAATCCGGGAAAACCTGGATGCAATAATGAATGGCGATATTGACCGTCTGCGCAAAATTATTCTGTAAAAAAACCGGCACCTTTCGGATACCGGTTTTGCATTATATGAGGCTGATTGTTTCTATTTTTTGGAGAAATCCATAGCTACCAAACGCTGATAACCATTGTAACGCCATTTGGCATTTTCTTCAGCTGCTTTAAACAATTCGGCTGCTTCGGCAGGGAATTGTTTCTTGAGTGAAGTATAACGTACTTCGGAGTTAAGGAATTCCTGGAATTTATCCCATTGTGGTTCTTTCGAATCAAACTGGAACGGATTTTTGCCTTCAGCTTCCAGCGATGGGTTGAAACGGTAAAGATGCCAGTAGCCACATTCAACGGCACGTTTTCCTTCTTCCTGCGATTTGCCCATGCCAGCACGGAGTCCGTGGTTGATACAAGGAGCATATGCAATAATGATAGAAGGTCCGGGATAGGCTTCGGCTTCTTTTATAGCTTTAAGATACTGGCTCTGGTTAGCACCCATGTCAACCTGGGCAACATAAACATAGCCATAACTCATTGCCATCATTCCGAGGTCTTTCTTACGAACACGTTTTCCGGCAGCAGCAAACTTGGCAACAGCAGCTATAGGAGTTGATTTGGAAGCCTGTCCGCCGGTGTTGGAGTAAACTTCGGTATCGAGTACCAAAACATTTACATCTTCGCCACTGGCAAGAACATGGTCGAGTCCGCCATAGCCAATATCGTAAGCCCAACCGTCGCCACCAAAGATCCACTGTGATTTCTTAACCAGATATTGTTTCAGGTCGAGGATTTCTTTTGCAACAGGGTTGCTTTCTTTTGCAAGAGCAGCAACAACTTTTTCGGAAGCAGCTACGGAAGTTTCGGCAACATCGCGTCCTGCAATCCATTCGTTGAAAGCTTCGCGGGTAGCGTCGTTGAGTGTTCCTTCCAAGGCTGTTTTCATTCTTAATTCAATGCGATCGCGCAGTTTGCGAACGCCGGTAGCCATACCTAAGCCATATTCGGCATTGTCTTCAAACAGAGAATTGGCCCAAGCTGGTCCTTTACCACATTTGTTGGAAGTATAAGGCATTGAAGGAGCTGATCCACCATAGATAGAAGAACATCCGGTTGCATTGGCAACCATCATACGGTCGCCAAATAGCTGGGTGATGAGCTTGATATAAGGTGTTTCTCCACAACCGGCACAAGCACCGGAAAATTCGAACAGAGGCTGTGCAAACTGGCTGTTTTTAACGGAACCATTCTTAGGTAAGTAGGTATCTTTGTAACCTACTTTTTCGTTCATGTATTCCCAACGTTTTGCTTCTACCATCTGGCTTCCGAGAGGTTTCATTTCCAAAGCTTTTTTAGGAGCAGGGCATACATCGGCACAATTACCACAACCGGAGCAATCCAATACGCTTACCTGCATACGGAACTGTAAACCATCCAGTGATTTGCCTTGTGCTTTCTTAACAATAGTTCCTTCAGGAGCATTTTTCAGTTCTTCTTCGGTGAGAAGGAACGGACGGATGGCAGCGTGAGGACATACATAAGAGCACTGGTTACACTGGATACAGTTATCAGAAATCCATTCAGGAACATTAACGGCGATGCCACGTTTTTCGTAAGCGGCAGTACCGGCAGGAAAAGTTCCGTCTTCGCGATCGAGGAAGGCACTAACCGGAAGGTCATCACCTTTTTGTGCATTGATAGGTTCTACTACGTTCTTGATGAAATCAGGAATATTGCGGGTATCAGTAGTAGCTTTTACTTCCAGTTTTGCCCATTCGGCAGGAACTTCAACTTTTTCAACATCACCACCACGGTCAACGGCTGCGTAGTTCATCTTAATGATGTCTTCACCTTTTTTACCATAGCTCTTCACGATGAACTTCTTCATCTGTTCAACGGCTTTTTCGTAAGGAATAACACCAGTAACTTTAAAGAAAGCACTCTGCATGATGGTATTGGTACGATTTCCAAGACCTATTTCTTCGGCTATCTTGGTAGCATCAATGATGTAGAAGTTGATCTGGTTAGCAGCTAAGTATTTCTTCGTGGCGTTTGGCAGATGCTTTTTTGTTTCTTCTGCATCCCAGATGCTGTTCAGCAAAAATACACCACCTTTTTTCAAGCCCTTCAGCATATCATATTTAGTGAGATAAGAAGGAACATGGCATGCTACGAAATTAGCTAAGTTTACCAGATAAGGTGAGCGGATGGGAGTATCACCAAAACGAAGGTGGGATACAGTGATACCGCCGGATTTCTTGGAGTCGTAAGCGAAATATGCCTGACAATATTTATCGGTGGTGTCGCCAATGATCTTGATGGAGTTTTTGTTTGCACCAACGGTACCATCGGAACCAAGTCCGAAGAATTTGGCAGAGAAGTTTCCTTTTGCAGAAACGTCAATATCTTCGCCTAAAGGCAATGATTTATATGTAACATCGTCAACGATACCAACAGTGAACTGGTTTTTAGGTTCGGCCAGTTTCATGTTATCGTAAACGGCTATCATCTGATTTGGGGTAGTGTCTTTGGAACTTAATCCATAACGTCCGCCAACAATTTCAGGAGCATTTTTAACGCCATAGAATACTTCACAAACATCAAGGTACAGAGGATCGCCATTGGCACCCGGTTCTTTAGTACGGTCGAGGACGGTGATACGTTTTACCGATTTCGGCATAACGTTCAGTAAATATTTTGCGGAGAAAGGACGATACAGATGAACGGTAATTAAACCTACCTTTTCGCCATTTTCCAGTTTATGATCAATCACTTCCTTGATGGTTTCGGTAACGGAACCCATGGCAATGATGATATTTTCGGCTTCGGCATGACCATAATAAGTGAAAGGATGATATTCACGTCCGGTAACTTTTGCCATTTCCATCATGTAATGTTCCACCATGTCGGGAACTGCATCGTAAAAACAGTTGGCAGCTTCGCGGCTCTGGAAATAGATATCAGGATTCTGAGCGGTACCACGGGTAACAGGATGATCGGGGTTCAATGCTCTGTCGCGGAAAGCCTGAACAGATGGCCAGTCGATAAGTCCGGCTATTTCTTCCATTGCAGGAGTTTCCACTTTCTGAATTTCGTGAGAAGTACGGAATCCGTCGAAGAAATGGAGGAAAGGAACGCGTGACTTGATGGCAGTAAAATGTGCTACTGCTGCAAGGTCCATGATTTCTTGTACGCTGCCGGTTGCCAGTAAGGCAAAACCTGTCTGACGGGCACCCATCACGTCGCTATGGTCGCCGAAGATAGAAAGAGCCTGGGCGGCTAAGCTACGAGCCGATACATGAAACACTGCCGGAAGAAGCTCACCGGCGATTTTATACATATTAGGAATCATCAGTAATAAACCCTGAGACGCGGTGTAGGTAGTGGTAAGTGCACCGGATTGCAACGATCCGTGTACGGCTCCGGCGGCTCCGCCTTCGCTCTGCATTTCTAACACTCTAACTGTTTCGCCGAAGATGTTTTTCTTGCCAGCGGCAGCCCATTCATCAACATATTCAGCCATTGTGGAGGAAGGTGTGATAGGATAAATAGCTGCTACTTCGCTAAACATATATGCTATATGCGATGCGGCGTAGTTACCATCACAGGTTACAAAATTTTTCTTTTTTTCCATTGTGCTATATTATTTTAAGAACCTTATTTTCAAGCAATCCTTATCTAATTTAAATTGCGGGGCAAAAGTAATAAATATAATTGTATAAGATGAGGGACACACTTTTATTTTTTTGTAAAACGCTTCCCTTTATTTTAAAAGAAACCCTTTTAACAGTGGCTTTTACAAAGGATACTATTTAAAATAGCACAATAATAGTGTAGCAAATACACGCCTTAGAAAGATGCATAAACTTACTCAGGAGACCCCGGATACTCCAAAGCAGAGGTACATTGGGTGCCCTATTAAAATCATTGCTATTTTTGCATTTATTGGTACTTTTTAAAACACAGTTATATGATAAAGACATTCATCAGCAGCATCTCTGGCAACGAATTCCCGGTAACGGAAAAGGTTGCCGGCAAAACCATCCGCAAAACCATCCTCGACCTGATACAAGAAGATCACCCCGAATTTACTGCAACCGGCTCCATCTCTATCAGCGAGATGAATTATTACAGGGAAAAATATATTTCTGATTACCTTGTGAAGGAAGTAGGTCAACTTAGCGAACTGGAAAATACGGTACTTGTTTCGCTGAAGAATTATAGCACCATTACGGATAAAGTGGATGGCGACGAGCAGCAGAATCTCACCTTTGGGCAAAGGGTTGCTGATAAGGTTGCCGACTTTGGTGGAAGCTGGATTTTCATCATCTCCTTTATCTCATTCCTGCTGGCATGGATAGCCATGAATGCATTCTGGCTGGCAAACAGGGGTTTTGATCCATTTCCCTTCATACTGCTGAATCTTATTCTTTCGTGCGTGGCAGCATTGCAGGCCCCGGTGATTATGATGAGCCAGAACCGCCAGGAAGAGAAAGACCGCGACCGGGCCAAGAAGGACTATATGATCAATCTGAAATCGGAAATAGAAATCAGGATACTGCACGAAAAGGTGGACCACATGATAATGCACCAGCAACAGGAACTGGTAGAAATACAAAAAGTACAGATTGATATGCTGAATGACATCCTTTCGAGGATGGAAGAAAAGAAGCCAGGTGCATAATATGCTCATAGAACACGGATAACACTGGTTTAACAGATGATGACGGATTTTTTTTTCGCAGCCCTCTGCGGTTAGATAACTGCAAGCCAGATATGTCTTTTTTACCGCGGAGGAATGCGAAGAAGACGTGATGGGTCGCAGAAATTTTTTTCATTAATAACCTGCGTTCGGGACAAAACACGTTTCCCATCTGCCTGATAATAATTTGTTAGGGTTTTAACCCAAGTTGCAGCTCTAACAGTAAAAAAGGGGCAAAAATGGGGTGAATTTGGGGGTTGAGTAAATGCAAGCGGCTGATCATCAATGATGGGTTATAGAAAAGGGCTTTGTAGTGCCATGCAAT